>JASFIH010000058.1:0-6287 GCA_050122775.1 Deltaproteobacteria bacterium | reverse complement strand
GTACACCCCGCTGCCCGAGAGGTAGATCGCGGGCTTGATGCTGTTGCGTTGCAACGCGCTTCTCCGAACAATTGCTGTTGAATCGCGGGTCAAATTAAGTTATCAAATGGCTCGTGCAGTGAGATGTACTTATGCAGTTGGAAGTTGCGGTCTCTGCCCGAAGGGGAGGAAAGGAAACCTTGGACGAAAAGGGATGCCCAGAGCCTGATAGGTCGGCGAAACAGGCAGTAGCACTTGAAAGAATAGACGAGGCTGTCAAGGCGGTGGAGATGTGCGAAGGGAGGTTGACAGCGGATGGGTACAAGGAATTGCGTGCCAAGCTCGGCCATTTGATGGATGCGCTTTATAAGGTTGGAGGATCCCTGAGTAAGTCGACCTGAAAGACAACCAGAGGGGGCAGTTGCCCGAAAGATGAAGATACGTCGGATGACGTCCGATGAGGCATTACGCAAGAAGATTCGGTTGTATTCCAGGTAAAAAAATGAAAATACTTCATTGTGAAGCCGCCGCCAAGGCACGTTGTTTGCCGTTATCCTTCATGGCTAGGCAAGAGACCCAGCTTCGTACGTTCTTCTTACCGATGCCTGCTTTTCTACGACCCGCCAATCATTATTAGAAAGTCAAACCCTTTACAGTGCCCGAAGATGCTACGACCCTGGCATCTGCCCCCTGGGTGGCAGCTGATTCACTGAAGGCGACAACACGATGGGTTCCCGCTGGCAGATCAACATCGTACGGCACTGCGGTGTAGGCGACGCTGCGAGAGGTTGCTTCAATCCGATTGCAGCTTCCTCACGGTGTATGCGCGCAAATACCTTGACGGACAGGACATTGTGATGATATTTTTTGATTGATTTCAATAAAGTATACCAGTTGTGTTTGCACGTCATCCAGCTGTGGCGCCGGGACGAAATCGACATAAAGACCTACCAAGAGGAGCAAAGTGCCTATGACAGGTCAAGTGGGTTTTCTGGAGAAGTCTGGAGAAAAAGAACGCATTAGGACCCCTTCAGTTGTCAAGCGCCTCAACGCCGAGATTCGGGCGCGCGTTGAGCAGGTGAAGCTTCTAGTACTCGATGTCGACGGGGTTATGACGAACGGGCAACTGATCTATCACGATGATGGCACTGAGTCTAAGGCCTTTGACGTGCGGGATGGCCATGGGATCAAGATGCTTAAACAAGCTGGCATAGAAACGGCCATCATTTCTGGCCGCAACTCACCCTTGGTGGATAAGAGGGCTGCTGATTTGGGGATCGAAGATGTTGTGCAGGGGGTCAGGGACAAGGTTCCTGTTTTGCAGGAGTTCCTTTCCAAGAGACATCTCGGGCTAGAAGATGTGGCCTTTGTGGGTGATGACGTTGTGGACCTGCCCCTTATGACCCGGGTTGGCTTCGCTGTTGCCGTAGCGGATGCCTCGGAACACCTCTTTGAGGGGGCTCATTATGTGACCCTCAGCCCAGGAGGAAAAGGCGCCGTTAGGGAAGTCGTAGAGCTTATCTTGGGGGTTCAGGGCTTGTGGGACAAGGTGGCGCATTCGTACTTTGATTGACCCACCCGCGATCCTCTATCCGCAGCGTTCTCAGAGCCAAGCGCCCTTTTCGAGTTCTTCTTCAATTCTCAGAAGTCGGTTGTACTTGGCAACACGGTCTGTCCGGGAGGCAGAGCCGGTCTTAATCTGCCCAGCATTCAGGCCTACGGCCAGGTCAGCGATAAAGGTATCTTCAGTCTCCCCTGAACGGTGGGAGATAATTGTCTCATACCCTGCCTCTTTTGCCATTGCCACAGTTTCCATTGTTTCGCTGAGAGTGCCGATCTGGTTAAGCTTGATCAAGATGGCGTTAGCAATGCCTCGATTGATTCCCTTTTCAAATATCTTTGGGTTGGTGACAAAAATGTCATCTCCCACAATCTGTATCCTGTCCTCAAGACGCTGGGTCATCATTTCCCATCCGACCCAGTCTTGTTCAGCGAGGCCATCTTCGATGGAAAGGATTGGGTATCGTTCTATGAGTTTTTCGTAGTAGTCGATCATGGCTTCGGCATCCATCCCTCTTTTTCTCTCACCTCTCAATACGTACTTTCCGTTTCGGTGGAATTCGCTGGCAGCCGCGTCCAGGGCAATACCGACGTCTTTGCCCGGCTTGTAGCCGGCCTTTTCAATGGCTGTGATAATCAAACGGATGGCCTCTTCGTTGGAATCAAGGTTTGGCGCAAAACCACCCTCATCACCAACGGCTATATTGTGACCAGCTGCCTGCAGAACAGCCCTTAACTGATGAAAGGTTTCCACCCCCATCCGGATTGTTTCGGCAAAAGTCCCTGCCCCCATAGGAACAATCATGAATTCCTGGATGTCCAGATTATTGGCAGCATGGGCACCGCCATTGATAATGTTCATCATCGGAACAGGGAGGACGCTGGCGTTTATGCCACCAATGTACCGGTACAGTGGTATTTGAAAGGCCTGAGCGGCGGCCCTGGCTGCAGCCAGAGATACGCCGAGAATTGCGTTCGCGCCCAGCTTGGACTTGTTGGGTGTTCCATCCAGGTCGATGAGGCGTTGGTCTAGGCCCGCCTGGTTAGAAGCATCAGCTCCCAGGATTGCAGGGGCGATGACCTTCCGCACATTCGTCACAGCCTTGGACACGCCCTTGCCGCCATAACGCTTCCGGCGCTTGTCTCTTAGCTCCAACGCCTCACGCTTTCCCGTGGATGCGCCTGAAGGAACAGCTGCCCGTCCGACAGCACCGGACGCCACCATGATATCCACTTCCACAGTCGGATTGCCGCGTGAGTCCAAAATCTCCCTTGCAGTCACATCAATAATTTCAGTCATCGCATCCCCCTTCATTGCTCCATAAGACCGATCAGAACATATTCATAAGAATCCATATAGCACATGGCCAGAACGACGGGTCGATCATAGATATTGGTTTAGGCACTGTCAATCCTTAAACTCAGCAGGGCCCGCGCTCAAAAAGGAGCGCTTGCCCTGTGTGAAGAGCCCTTTAGGCGACAGTCCCTCAGAGTTTGCACCTTGACTTGGGTATTAAAACTCGTTAATAGGCACCGCATGAGAGAAAAGCTCACCTCGCTGGTGCAGCGCGCCATAACATCTGCCTTGATTTCCGGGCATCTTCGGCCCATGGATTCCCCACCTCCTATCGTACTGGAGAAGCCCAAGATTTCAGCCCACGGAGACTACAGCACAAACATTGCTATGACCATGGCGGCATCTCAAGAAAGGGCGCCGCAGGAGGTTGCGAAGGTGGTTATAGACCATGTTGACGATTCCGAACATCTGCTTTCAAAGATTCAGGTGGCAGGGCCCGGGTTCATTAACTTCTTCGTGGCCCGGCACCGATGGTTAGAGATTCTTAAGTCTGTTCATGACAAGGGTGAGGCTTATGGCACCTCACAGGACGGGCGCGGAAAACGCGTGCAGGTCGAGTTTGTTAGTGCCAACCCGACCGGCCCTCTCCATGTGGGACATGGACGCTGCGCAGCTGTGGGAGATACATTATCAGCCGTATTGAAGGCAGCAGGTTACGAAGTAGAAAAGGAATACTACGTAAACGACTCCGGGCGTCAGATTCGTACACTTGGTGAATCCGTATTTGTTCGATACCAGCAACTCCTTGGAAAAGAGACCAACCTTCCTGAAGAGGGATATCAGGGAGGTTATATTGGGGACTTGGCTCGCACACTTCTTGAACAAGAAGGGAAGCGGTTGATGGATCTTCCCGGGGAGGATGCCATCACCCTCTGTGCCAGATTTGCTGCTGAACGGATCCTTTCGGGCATTCGGGAGGACCTGGCAGCCTTTGGCGTTTTCTTCGACAACTGGTTCAGCGAGCAGTCCCTATATGACTCTGGGACGGTTCAATCCGTGCTGCAGGAGTGTCAAACCCAGGGGCATGTGTATGAAAATGAAGGTGCTCTCTGGTTTCGGACAAGAGACTTTGGTGATGAAAAGGACCGGGTTGTGGTTCGTGCCAATGGTGTAACAACCTATTTTGCCTCGGACATTGCTTATCATAAAGATAAATTCGCACGAAATTTTGACCGTGTAGTAGATATCTGGGGCGCAGATCATCACGGCTATGTTCCCCGCGTCCTGGCTTCCATCCGGGCTTCAGGGTACGAGGAAGACCGGTTCCGGGTTCTTCTTGTTCAGTTGGTAAACCTGCTTCGAGGGGGCAACCCTGTGGCAATGTCCACAAGGGCCGGGGAGTTTGTCACCTTAAGGGAAGTGATAGATGAGGTGGGGCGAGATGCCGCACGTTTCTTGTTCCTTCTGCGCCATTATGAAAGTCCACTTGACTTTGATTTGGAACTTGCAAAAAAGGAAACCAACGAGAACCCAGTTTACTACGTTCAATACGTGCATGCCAGAATATCCAACATCCTGAAGAAAGCCCAAGAAAGAGGTTACAGGGATATATCTTGGGACGAGGATTATGTCGAAAGCATCCAGCTCCCAGAAGAATTGGACCTTATCAAGTTGATGGGACAGTATCCAGAGGTTGTGAGCCAAAGTGCTGCCTTGATGGAACCCCATCGTATCCCGTTCTACCTCAAGGAGCTGTCAGGAGCATTTCATGCCTACTATCACGACCGCAGCAAACATCAAGTGGTCAGTGACGATGCCAAACTCACAGCAGCAAGGCTGTACCTTGTTTCTGCCATCCGCATCATTATAAGAAATGGGCTCGGGATATTGGGCGTCTCGGCACCAGAATCCATGTAGGGAGGCTTGCTCTCGGCGTGGGTAAGAAGAATTCAAAGTCAAAGAAAAAGGATTCGATCAAAGGGCCCAAGTACACTGTCGAGTTTACACGAAGGAAGCTCTTACTTTGGCTGGGTGTTGGCTTTGGGGCAATGGTCTGGATGTTTGTCTTGGGCATTATTGTGGGACGCGATCTTTCTCCGGTTCGTTTTGATGTAAAAAAGCTCGAGAAGGAACTGATAGCCTTGAAAGAGAAGGCTCTACAAACAGACCGGATGGCATCCAAGGTCGAGACCTCAAGCCTTCCCGAGGATCCTGATCTTGGTTTCTACGAAGTGTTGACGGACAAGAGGGAAGACGCCCCGTTAAAGTTTCTGGAAACTCCTAGGCAGACCAACCAGCTTGGAGGGATGTCGCAGCCAGCCGTTGAAACCCCCACGGCTGTTGAGCAAGTAAAGCCTCGGCTGAAACTAGCAGAGGTCAAGAAGCCAAGCGCAAAGCCAGACATACCGGCATCAGAAGCCTCCGAACCAGACAAAGCCAAAAGGGATGGGCTTCTGACCTTACAGGTTGCGTCCCTGACAAATGCAGATGAGGCGGCGCAAATGGTGACTCTTCTCAAACGCCAAGGGTACGAAGCCTACGAAGTGACAGTGACGCTTCCGAGCAAGGGGACTTACCACAGAGTCCGGGTTGGCCATTTTTCAAGCTCGGATGAAGCCAGTAGGATAGCTGCACGACTTAAACGCGATCAGTTTGAGGTCATTCTTTGTCGCGAGTGAGTATGAAGGATTCTTGAAGATATGAAAATTAGCAGAGAAGAAGTCGCACATGTGGCAAAGTTAGCCCGTCTGAATCTAGACGAAGATGCGGTTGAGCTGTATACCAAACAACTGGGGGATATCCTGACCTACATGGATACCCTTAATCGTGTTGATACGACGGATGTGCCTTCTACGTCTCATGCCATTTTCATAAACAACGCTTTCCGTGAAGACGAGGTCAAGGATTCGATACCCAACGAGAAGGCTTTGGCCAATGCCCCCCAGTCCGAAGACGGTAGCTTTGTTGTTCCGAAGGTCATAGGATAGCCGTCTCTGTAATGAGCGGATGGGTGGAGTCTTCTGATTCCTGAAAATGACCAATGGGTATTGTCAAGTATGGAACTGTGTCAATTAACCATTCACGAAGCTCATGAGCTCCTGACGAAGGGCGAGATAAGTTCTGTGGAGCTGACCGCAGCTGTCTTTGATCGCATAGAAAAGGTTGAAGACAATGTCGGGGCATTCATTACGTTGGTCAAGGAACGAGCCATGGATGAAGCGGCCAGCGCAGATACAATCATCAGACAAGGCATGGGGGGGCCGCTCACAGGTGTTCCACTGGCCATAAAAGATATTCTTTGCACCGAGGGGATCAGAACAACATGTGGGTCCAGGATATTGAAGGACTTCATTCCTCCTTATAGCAGTCCGATCGTAAACAAATTCAAAGAGGCCCGTGCAGTCATTGTGGGGAAGACAAATATGGATGAATTTGCGATGGGCTCCTCAAC
>JASFIH010000057.1:0-6371 GCA_050122775.1 Deltaproteobacteria bacterium | reverse complement strand
GTCATTGGGGTTCGCACGGGTGACAAGGGACTAAGCAAGGATAACCGGCCCAAGGCAAACTTTGAACCCGGGATCGACATACTGGCCAAGGTAACCGTCTTTGGTGAAGGCCCCCGGGGAAGCCTCCTGCAGACAATGGCGAAGAAGTTGCACATCTTTGATGGCAAAATGCCACAGGTATTTGAAACCGGAATCAAGGAAGTCATTCAACTCCCTGATACCCATTATTTCTCAGACAGTCAAAACAATGACATTCATACCTTTGGTTACCCCCTCGGTTTAGATACCCCTGGCGGCGGTTTCATATATGAAATGAAGGACAACAGGGTCTCCCTCGGGCTCATCGTGGGATTGGGTTATCAGGAACCCATGCTGGATCTATATGAGGAATTCATCAGATTCAAAAGACACCCCTTTGTCAGTGAACTTATCAAAGGCGGTCGCGTCCTTGAGCAGGGGGCCAGAACGATTGTCACGGGTGGGCATTACACCGTACCGAAGCTGGCCGTTAGCGGCGGTATCTTCATAGGCGGCAGCGCCGCCATGCTCAATGCGCCAGCCCTGAAGGGTATTCACACCTCGATGAAGTCGGGTATGCTGGCAGCAGAGGCCATCATCGAATCCTTGAGCCAGGAAAGACTCACGGAGGAGGCCCTCAGCTACGAGCGCTTGCTCGATGAGAGCTGGCTGAAGAAAGAGCTCTATGTTGGCCGGAATTTTGCGCAGGCAGTGTCCAGGAAGGGCCTGATCAAGTTCTTTCACTTGGGTGCGCAATACCTCACCGGCGGGCGGGGCATATTTGATCCAATGCCCATAGAAGAGGACGCCAAGACGATGAGACCCCTCAAAGACACCCGTGCAAAACAAATGTATGAGAAACAGGCCTATGACGGAACGCTCTATGTGGACAAACTCACGGGTGTCTACCTGTCCAAGACACAACACCGCGAAGACCAACCCTGTCATTTGATTGTTCACGACATGGATCTTTGTGTCACTGCCTGTTTTGAAACTTATTGTTGTCCATGCACGCGTTTTTGCCCGGGCAACGTGTATGAGCTGGAGATTGACGAGAAGACCAAGGAGAAGAGGCTTAAGCTTAACCCCGCAAACTGCCTGCACTGTAAGACCTGCGAGATCAAAGATCCATACCATAACATCACCTGGACCTGCCCGGAGGGGGGTGATGGACCCGGATACACGCTGGCATAGGAGCCTGCATATCCTGTCTTGACTGGCAAGCCGTCAGACCCCTCAACAAACGCTGGTTAAACCGACGAGCGCGGAGCTTGCTCCATCAGACTCATGGAAACAAATTTCTGAGAACCACCTGTTGATGCGTATCAGTCGGCCAGCCACCCAACCCATCGCCGGAAAGGCCTGTACAACATATGGTACAGCTCCCCAGAAATTGGCACGATATGTGATAATTTAAAACAAGTTATGCATAATTGAATATAATTTACTTGACATAGACACATTAGTTTGTATAAGAAAACACCAAATATATGATAACTGTTTTCAAATAAGTGGCAAATTCATGGCAGCTTGGCATGATTCTCGCAGGACCTTCATCATTCAAAACGCAGCCGAGCATCTTTGGGAGGACATCTCTTGTTAGATTTGGATGTCTTCTTCATCTAACAGGAGCGATAATCAGGTGCCCAGACATTCGTTGAGAAGAATCCGCGAGTCTTTCCTCATGAGTAAAGCCGAACTGGCCAGAAAGGCCGGCGTTTCTCCGATTACCATTGACAGAATCGAAAAAGGCATGGATTGTCGTATGGAGACCAAGCGCAAGATCTTGCTTGCTCTTGGTTACAAGCTATCGGACAAAGACAAGGTCTTCGGTAACTGAGGTAGCAACATGGTTTTTGCCAAAAAGGACCATCTCATAGGATTGGACATCGGGTCTCGAACGGTCAAGCTGGCAGATATCCAACAGACCAAGAAGGGTCGTGCGCTGCAGAAGTTCGGGATGGTAGATTTGCCACAGAATGCAATAGTGGAAGGGCGCATCAAGGAGGCTGATGTTGTAGCTGACGCTATCAAGCGCCTCGTGTCAGACCTCAAGGTCACAGAACAAAATGTGGCAACCTCTGTGGCGGGTTATTCGGTAATCATCAAAAGGATTACTGTTGGAAAAATGACAGAGGAGGAGCTGCACGGAAATATCCAGTACGAGGCCGAGCAGTACATCCCTTTTGATTTGGAAGACGTCAATATCGATTTTCACATCATTGGCGAGAGCGAGGCAAACCCCAATCAGATGAACGTCATGTTGGTTGCTGCCAAGACTGAGATCATCAATGAGTATGTGGACCTGCTGGAGATGGCAGGCCTGAATACGAGCGTGGTGGACATTGACGTCTTTGCCTTGGAAAGGGTATTTGAAGAGAATTACCTGAATGAGGAAGGCACTGTTGGCCTTATTGACATCGGAGCCAACAAGATGAATATCAACATTGTGAAGGGCTATATGTCCAATTTCACCCGGGATGTGAATATCGGAGGGGAACAGATCACGCGAGAGATAGCCTCTCGCTTTGATTGTTCGTTTGAAGAAGCTGAGTCTGTCAAGGTCGGCAAGTTGAAGGAGAAGGTGCCCGAGGAGGAGGTCCGTGAGATTGTCCATTCCGTCATCTCCAGTTGGGGATCTGAGATCAGGCGGGCCATAGACTTCTATTACTCGACCGGGTCTGATGAGGATATAGGGCGCATTGTGCTTAGCGGTGGCGCGGCCCAGACCGCGGGCTTTGCCGAGCTTCTTGCGGCCGAGACTTCTATCGACACGCAGATGTGTAACCCCTTCATGAGCGTAAGTATTAACCAAAAGCAGTTGGACCAAGACTATCTTCAGAAGATTGCCCCCCAGGCTGCAATTTGCATGGGACTGGCATCCAGGAGGGTAGACGACAAATGATCCGGGTCAATCTGTTACCGGTTCGCGCGGCACGAAAGAAGGAGAATGTCCGACGGCAAGTATCGGTTTTCTTTCTCACCGTTTTCTTCGCCATTTGTGTTTTCGGCTATCTGGCCTATAGCATGAACCGGAAAATGGCCGAGCTGAGCGATGACATAGAAGGTGCCAAGCGGGAACTCGCGGAGCTCGAGGTCGTCATTAAGAAGGTTAATGAGCTCAGAGACAACCTCGCCAGGGTCGAGGCAAAGATGGCCGTCATTGAGAGGCTGCAGACAAATCGCACTGGATCGGTGCGGATCATGGATGCGCTGACAAGCCTGGTGGTTGCACAGAAGATGTGGCTGACGAGCCTGTCTGAAGCCGGTGGGGTGATGACCCTCGTGGGGATGGCCGTGGATAATAAGACGATCGCTGACTTTATGAAGCGGCTTGAAGGATCTCCGTATTTTGACGACGTCAATCTGGTTGCTTCCAGACAGACGCCGATGGGGCCGGATAAGAAATTTAAGGGGTTTACCATTACTTCTCAGGCGGTGATCCTGCAGCCCCCGCAATAACCTTGATACGCGGTAGGAACAGATGGCAAAATTTGCAATTCCGTCATTTCCGTTTGAAAAGATCGAAGCCATAAGCCGCCTGCAGAGGATTCTGATCTGCGCAGGCGTCTTTTTGATCTTGGGTGGTGCGTTCTATTATTTCATGTATATGCCACAATCGCAGAAACTCAGCGAATTGAGGGATGAATACGAATCTCTTCAGACAAAGCTCTTCACGGCCAGAGAAACCGCAAAGCATCTGGATGAGTTTACCCGGAAGTACGAAGAGGCGCAGATTGATTTCAAAGTTGCCTTGCAGTTGCTGCCCGACAAGAAAGAGATTCCGAGCCTGCTGGAAGGGGTTTCCAAGTCGGGCACAGAGTCGGGGCTTGACTTTCTGTTGTTCCAGCCCGGGGCAGAGATTCCCAGAGATTTTTATTCTGAGATTCCCGTCAACATACAGGTGTCTGGCGGGTATCACAACCTGGCCATGTTCTTCAGCAGAGTTGCACATCTGTCTCGAATCGTGAATATTTTGAACCTCAGTATACAGGCTCCGGCGGGACTACCGGGCATCCTGAATGCCTCATGCGTGGCCACAACATACAGGTTTTTGGAGGCAGCCGCCCCACCGCCAGGCCCACAATAGAGGACAAAGCATTATTTAGAAGGAAAACGCAGGCAGACATGACAATGTTACGGACTTCATGCAAGTTTCTTTTTGCCCTGGGTCTGATGGTTCTTGTGGCAGGGGGCTGCAAAGAGCAACAGGAGCCCCCGCAGCCACAGAGCCCAGTTGTGGTTCGTAAAAAGGTCGAAGTTCCCCAGCCGCCCACTGTCCAGGCTGAAAGACCAAGTGACCAAGAGGCGCCTCAACCCGTGACTACGGAAGTCCCTCCCGAGCCCGAGGCTCCCTTGGAGCTGGCCAAAGCTGAGCCAGCGGCGTCTGAGACAGCACCCGCACTCCCGGAAGCCGCATCGACTCCGGAGCCATCCCCTGAGGAAAAGGAGGGAGAGGAGGCAAAGGACGAGCTGGCCTATTCCTATGATCCCAAAGGGAAAATAGATCCCTTTCAGTCCGTCTTCGTGATGCAGGCACGCGAAGCAACCCGGGTCGACACAAAGGGTGTGGCACAGAAGTTGCCTCTTACACCCCTGCAGAAGATAGACCTAAGTCAACTCAAAGTGGTGGGCATTATCTTGGCGGAAGAGGGAAACAAGGCCTTGGTGGAAGATCCTTCGGGCAAAGGGTATGTTATCACCAGGGGAACATTTGTTGGTGCGAATTTCGGCAGGGTAAGAAGTATTCTCAAGGATAGAATCGTTGTCGAGGAAGAGGTGGAAGACTTCTTCACCGGTCAAATGAGACTGCAAACCGTGGAGCTGATGCTCCAGAAAAAACTCGGGGAAGTGTGAGATGAACTGCGCGCTAAGAAGAGTTCGGGGTAACCATTGGCTCTTGTTGTCGTTTCTGCTCCTGTTTGTGACAACCGGGTGTGCCACCAATGGCACGACCGAGCCAGGGGTGTCTGAAGCAGAACCCATCGCGTCGAAAGGCGTCATCCGCGGGGTGATAGTCAGCGAGGAGGAAGCCGCTGTCCTTGTCACCGTAGAGGGCAATCAACCGCTGACCTATTCAGCAATCAAACACCTCTTTCCGCTTGGTGTGGTGCTGTATTTTCCGGACACATCCTTGGAGGGAGTACAAGAAACGTATACGCCGGAAAGCACGTTGATCAAAAGCATTGTGACCTCGCAGCCTGCGGATGCGGAAGGGGTATCCAAGATTGAGATCAACCTGAAAGAAGACGTGCCGTACGAGGTGAGTCAGGAGGAAAGTCAGATTCTTGTTTACTTCACCAAGTCGGATGAAGAAGAGCCCGCAGCCATAGAGGCAGCCGGTGAAGCTCCCGCAGAAACCGCAGAATCAACAACCCCTGAGATGGAAGAAAAAGCCGAGTCGATGGTGGCAGAAGAAGCCGAAGGAACCCAGGCTGGGGAGCCAGCATGGGTAAACCGGATCAACTTTGTCATGTTGGATCAGGGCAAATCAAGGGTGATTGTTGGCACCACCGGCGAAGTCCAGTATGAGACCCAGAGGCCCTCGCCCCAACGGGTCCTTTTGAAACTCCACAACGCAAGGATTCCCCAGTTTGAAAAGCGCCCTCTCATTACCACCCGATTTAAGAGTGCCGTCGACCGTGTCGTGCCCGTGCAAACGCCCCAGATGGGCAACACGGCCTTGATAGCGGTCGAACTTCGGGAACCGGTCCCGTACAGGGTTGAGCAGAAAGAAAATATCTTCTTTGTTGACTTTGAGGCTTCTACGGTACCGCCGAGACCTTTACCGGATGTGGAGATGCCGAAATGGCAGCAGGTCATGAGAGACACGGAATTGGCGGTTACAGGAGAAGCGCTGGTGCCTTCGGCAAAGGCTGTTATGCCTGGAGCGGATAAGGTTTTCACGGGACAAAAGATTTCGCTCGATTTCCAGGATGCAGATATCCGGAATGTCTTTCGCATTCTCCACGAAATCAGCGGAAAGAATTTTGTTATTAGCGAAGAAGTCCAAGGCAGGGTGACGCTAAAGCTAGACAGGGTGCCGTGGGATCAAGTCCTCGATCTGGTCGCGAAGATGCACAGACTTGGGATATCTGAGGAGGGAAACATCGTTCGCATTGCCCCCCTGGCCGCCCTTGAGGCGGAAAGAACCGCTGAAAAGAGCGCGGCGCAAGCCGAGCAAGAGGCTGCCCCTTTGGTCACGGAATACATTCCGATTAACTATAGCAGTGCCACCGCCATGCAGCAGCATCTAAGTGAGGTTAAGACGGAACGGGGGAAGCTGACCGTTGATGAACGCACCAATATGATTATCATGACCGATGTCAAAGATGCCATTCAACGGGCCAAGG
>JASFIH010000056.1:0-6436 GCA_050122775.1 Deltaproteobacteria bacterium | reverse complement strand
AACCTTGTTCCGCAAGTTGACGGCAAGGTGGTCTATGTTTCCCCAGCACTGGTAAACGGAGGTCAATTCAGCGCCAAGGATGTCTTGCTGCAGATAGATCCGGTCGATTACGAGCTGGCTGTCACGCTGGAAAAAGCCAAGGTCAAGGACGCAGAAAGCTCTTTCAAGCTTGCCAAAGAAGACGCAGCGGCAGCACAGGAGGAGTGGCGTCTACTTTATGCGGAGGATTCCGAGGCAGATAGCATGCCTCCACCCCTGGTGGCCAAGGAACCGCAATTGGCCGCAGCCCAGGCGAAGCTCGAAGCCGCCCGGGCAGATCTTGACAAGGCATTGTTGAACCTGGAGCGAGCCACGTTAAGGGCTCCTTTCGACGGCCGAGTCAGTGAGGAAACTGTCGATATCGGCCAATATGTCTCACCTGCGCAGACACTGGCTACCCTGTATTCCACCGAAGCAGCAGAGGTCGTGGTCCCCTTGGAAGACGATAGCACATTCTGGTTTCAGGTGCCGGGCTTTTCCCCTGGTAACAGTCCTGGTTCTCCTGCGGTGGTCAGGGCCCGCATTGCCGGACAGGAACAAACCTGGACGGGAAGGGTCGTCCGTACTGAGGGCAAACTGGATGAGCGTACCCGTTTGATTAATATCATCGTAAGGGTAGAAAAGCCATACGCAAGAAAGCCTCCACTTGCCGTAGGCCTTTTCGTCACCGTGGAGATCCAAGGCCGTTCCTTACCCAATGCCGCCATTATCCCCAGATCAGCAGTGCATGAAAACAACACGGTCTGGGTGGTAGACGACGATGATCAGCTTCATTTCCGGACAGTAGAGATCGCCCGCATGCAGGGTGACGAAGCTTTGATCCAGGCAGGTCTGGTGGATGGCGAACGGGTGATCGTCACCCCGCTCAAGGCAGTTACTGACGGAATGGCCGTTCGCACCGCACAGTTGAGGGAGGCCGAAGACCTATGAAAGGCTTGATCGCCTGGTTTGCTGGAAATCACGTTGCCGCCAACCTCCTCATGCTCTTCATCCTGCTGGCCGGTGTGGTCACGGGCCTCACGATGAAATTGGAGGTGTTTCCAGAAACCGACCTTGACCAAATCTCCATTAGCGTTGCTTATCCCGGTGCCTCACCAGCCGAAGTGGAAGAAGCAATTGTGCGCAGGATAGAAGAAAACGTGGCCGGTCTGGCCGGCATTAAGCGCATTGATTCAGCGGCCCGAGAGGGCTTTGGTTCGGTCACGATCGAGGTGATGCAGGACTGGGACCTGAAGGAACTCCTGGACGAGGTGAAGGCCGAAGTAGACCGCATAACTACTTTCCCAGAGGAGGCAGAGGAGCCCGAGGTCAGGGAGTTAACCCGGCGCGTCCAAGTGATCAATGTTGCTCTTTACGGTGAAGCACAGGAAGCAACGATCAAGCACTTAACGGAAAAGACCAAAGACGAAATCATCAATCTGCCCGGCATAACCTATGCCGAGATCTCCGGCGTGCGTCAGGCGGAGATCCATATTGAGATCTCCGAAGAGACGTTGCGCCGCTACGGGCTCACCCTCGGCAAGGTGGCACAGGCGGTCAGAAGGGCCAGTTTCGACCTACCAGCAGGAAGCGTCAAGACAGCCGGTGGCGAAATCTTGGTTCGAACCAAGGGGCGTCGATACTATGCATCCGATTATCAGGATATTGCGGTTATTACAGGGGCGGACGGGAGCAAGGTCACACTGGGACAAATGGCTGAACTGAAGGACGGGTTTGAGGACGTTGATCTCACGTCCCGGTTTCAAGGCAAGCCATCCGCTATTATTGAGGTCTATCGGGTCGCCGATCAGAATGCCCTGGAAGTGGCTGATACCCTGAAAACGTATATCGAGGAGACCAGGTCCAGTCTTCCTTCCGGAGTGCAAATCGATGTTTACCGAGACCGCTCTGACATATTACGCAGCCGCATCAACCTGCTGCTGAGGAATATGGGTATAGGCCTCCTTCTTGTGAGCATTCTGCTGGGTGTGTTTCTGAACGTACGCCTCGCCTTTTGGGTAACTCTGGGGATACCGATCTCGTTTGCAGCGGGGATCCTGGTATTGCCCAGGCTTGATGTGTCCATCAACATGATCTCATTGTTTGCCTTCATCACGGTGCTAGGCATTGTGGTAGATGACGCTATTGTCATTGGAGAGAACATCTATCGTAAGCAGGACCAAGGGCTTGCGGGTCTTGATGGTGCAGTGCAGGGAGCGGTGGAAGTCGGTCGGCCGGTGATCTTTGCCGTTCTCACCACGGTGGCAGCCTTCTGGCCGCTGCTCCTGGGTACCGGCACCATGGGAAAGGTCATGCGCAACATACCCATTGTGGTGATCGTTGTTTTGCTGGGTTCCCTGGTGGAGGCTCTGCTGATCCTTCCGGCTCACTTGGCCCGCTCCGGGCATGGAACAATCCTTCCTCAAGCCAGCGCTATGGAGAGAAAACGTGTGGCCCAGTGGCTTCAATGGGTTATCAGAGGCCCGTACGCCAGACTGGTTAACACCTGCGTTAGGTGGCGGTACGCCACGGTGGGTTTCGGCATTGCAATACTCATGATCACCCTGGGCACGTGGAAGGGGGGCTGGATCAAGTTCACCTTGTTCCCCACCATAGATAGTGACACTTTGATATGTTCCCTCACCATGCCGGCAGGCACACCGATTGAACGCACCACACAGATCGTTGCCCATTTAGAGCAGTCTGCAAGGCGAGCCCTGGCCGAGGTGGACAACACGCGGGCTGAGGATGCCCCTCCTCTTTTTCAATACAGCAGGGCCCTGATTGGGAGTCAAGCGCGGGGCCGTGGCCCCATGGCTGCGGGGCCGCAGGTGGGCAGTCATCTTGCCCAGGTCACGATCGATCTCTTGGAAGGCGAACAGCGGGATGTCAGTGCGAAAAAGCTGGCTGCTCTGTGGCGCGAGAAGGCAGGGGTCATACCAGACGTCGAGTCCATGACTTTTCAGAGTGTGCTCTTCAGTGCGGGCAATCCTGTTGAGGTTCATTTGTCTCTGGATGATCACGACCAGCTTCTGGCTGCAGCTGACAACCTTAAGGAGGAGCTGGAACGTTATCCGGGGGTATTTGACGTGGGTGATAGTTTCCTACAGGGCAAACCTGAAATGCAGCTCAAGCTTAGACCTGCTGCAAGAAGCCTCGGTCTAACGTTGGACGACCTCGCCCAGCAGGTACGGCACGCATTTTACGGTGCGGAGGCCCTGCGCTTCCAGCGGGATCAGGATGAAGTCAAGGTTTTGGTCCTCTATCCAGAATCCGAACGAAAGTCATTGGGCGATGTGGAAGAGATGCGCATCCGGTCACCGGATGGTTCGGAGGTTCCTTTCAGTCACGTAGCTGAGGTGAATATGGAGCAAGGTTATGCCTCGATCCAGCGCGCCCAGCGCCTTCGCGTTATCAAGGTCACAGCAGACGTGGATGAAGCAGTGGCCAATGCCAATGAAGTACGCATGGATCTGGCAAGTCGTTTTCTCCCCGAGCTGAAGAATAAATATCCTGGCTTGAGATACAGCATTGAAGGCGAAGGAAAGGAACAAAAAGAGTCCATGGCGGATGTCGTCAGAGGATTTCTCATTGCCCTGTTTGCTATTTACGCCCTGCTGGCGATTCCTTTCAGGTCGTTTGCGCAGCCCCTCGTTGTAATGTCGGCCATCCCCTTTGGTATGATTGGGGCTGTGGCGGGGCACCTGATTATGGGGCATAACCTCAGTCTGCTTAGCCTGTTCGGGATCGTGGGCCTGACCGGCGTGGTGGTGAATGACTCCCTGGTACTGATTGATGCAACCAACCGCATACGCCGTCAGGGGGCAGACGCCCAGCAGGCCATCACGCAGGCCGGGGCACTTCGTTTTAGAGCCATTATTCTCACGTCACTCACGACATTTGCCGGTTTGACCCCTATCCTCCTGGAGCGAAGTCTCCAGGCCCAGTTCCTTATTCCGATGGCCATAAGCCTCGGTTTTGGCGTCCTGTTCGGCACTGGCATTACCTTGGTGTTGGTCCCTTGCCTGTATGTGATTCTCGAGGACATGCACAATCTTTGGAGAAGGGGTCAAGTCTCCTCTTGAGCCGTATACTCCCGGAAAATGAAGTTCGCCGCAGGGCGGAAGCCCGCTTCTTGGTGATCCAAGTGTTCCTCGACATTTCGCACAAATATGTTCCGATTGATCTGGCGGAGCACCCCTCCGCTCTCCCCGGTTTGACCATTGTTGAGCCTTCTGATGGCTCACTCCGATCGACGCAATTGGGGGCACCACCTTCCAATTGGCACATTTTGTGTATGCAAGACAGAAGCAGTGGAAAAGTCTGTTTTTTTGGCGTGCAGCCAGTATCGCCTTCAGCATGGCTCGGCTTCAGATATGTTCCTGAAGCATGACCATCTGTGAGGCACCAAAGAAGGATTATGGGAGGTGTAAGATGTATAGAGGGGTTTTAATGTTCGTCACGTTCGCCGTCCTTCTTTTCGGAGTCCATGTTCCAGATGCCGCTGAAATACGTCTCAAAGATGGCAGGTATATCGAAGTGGAGCACTGTTGGGAAAAGGATAGCGAGATTGTCTTTAAACTCAGAGACCAGGGCAGACTTTTTAGCATTGAAAAAGAGCTTGTCAAGGAAATCATTGGGCAAGACAAAAGACCGGGTGAGCAGGCTGCCAATTGAAACCGATGCAAGAACAGACCCGCACCATTTGTCTCCTTCCCAGTCACGATCCTATCATTTGAGGGTGCCCCACTCGTCCCCACTCTTGACATCCCCTATATCATGAAAGAATTACAGCCTTTTGTCGTGATAAATAGGGTCTTCACCCTATTTACTTTTCTGCAACGAATAAGCCATGTTGTTACCTACAGGATCTGAATCTGAAAACGGGAAGTATTTCGGGAAAAGCGCCAGCTCTGGAAGGTAGATGAATGGACAAACATAACGTTGTCATGTTCCGACCATACCCCTTCCGTGTCGGGCAAAAGATTCGGATTGAAGCTGGACCCCGACGGGGAGACTGGGAAGTTTTTGACGTCAGTGAACACAAGGTCGGGCTGCGATGCCCTGTCTCCAATCGCACCTTTGAGTGGCATCGATTCTGCTATTTCGTAGAGGAGTTGAAAGAGGTTCAATGGCCTCAAAAAGACCGGGCATGAGAGTCCGCAATGCTCCGTGACCGGTAGGTACCCATGGGAGATGAAGAATGAAGAAGGTATTAATCGCTTACGACAGTAGAACCGGCAACACAGAGCGGATGGCGGAGTACATCGCCGAGGGAGTGCGTATCAGCGGACATGAAGCCGAGCTGAAGAAAATTGTCACAATCAAGAACGAGAAAGAGTTGCAGGGATTTGATGCATACGTATTTGGCTGTCCGACGTACCATCGGGATATGACGAACAGTATGAAAACGTTCCTGTTCGTCGCCGAGAAAGCCGGACTGCAAGGAAAGGTGGGTGGAGCTTTTGGATCCTGTACGCACAGTGGGGACGCCCCAAAGTTCATTTTCGACACATTGGAATACGTATTCAAAATGGACGTTGTTGATTTAGGCCCGTTCAATCTGAAGGAAGACATGATAACAACGGGCGAGGGGCTTCGCGCATGTCAAGATTACGGAAAGGCCATTGGCCAGAAAATGACCTGACGATGATGCCGCTGCACGCATGCTTCGTAAAACCATATAGAGGGGTGTATGCAAAGGGAGGAAACCGGCCATGATGAATTTAGAGGAACTGAAAAACAATAGCCAACTTATCAGCGTGATCGACTGGGACATGGGTCCTGAAGATGCTGTTACCCTCTACCTGGAATGGGGAAACAATCCAGCCACTGGCAGAAAACGTATCCTTTCCAAGGACGATGTGTCTCACTACTTTGTTGTGAACACCTGGAAGACACCGCCGAAGATCCTCTTCATACGGCGCAATTCGGAAGAGGCCGTTGAACTGGCCGAAATCGATATACCGGAGGAGTTACGATATCGATACATGGAATCGGTTGGCGATCTCAAGGGCGTTTACGCCATAGAGGGTGAAGTCAAGTCCTGGCTGCAAAAAGAGCTACACGGCGATTGACGGAGCAACCTTCACTCTCGCCGGTGCGACCATATCACCTCTTAACATACTCAAATTATACCGAAAGCTTCTGCAAAGAACCCGAAAAATGGTTGATTTTGGAACCCGTTGTGCTATAAGGCCATGTTACTGGGTGAACGTCCTCGCGAGAGGTTTTGGACGTTTGTTTTTCATCATCTTGCCAGAGGGGGCCTGTCACAGAACAAATCGTTGTTACTGGGATAGCCATGTGAGAGCGGTTCAGGATGCCATCCCAAAGGACTGACATACACAAAGGGGGTATCAGGGCATGGAAAAAACCGAGATGACTTGGAAAGAATGGTTTGCTATCCTGATAGTCT
>JASFIH010000055.1:0-6556 GCA_050122775.1 Deltaproteobacteria bacterium | reverse complement strand
TTCCGCACACGGCCTCGGTTTATAACCCCATCGACATCATTGGCGATGCCACGCAGGAACGGTATGAAAAAACCCTGGAGGTGGTGCTGGGTGACGATATGCTCCATGCTGTCCTGGTACTATTGACCCCCACCGCAGCGGTGGACGCGACGGCTGTAGCCCAAAGCATTGTAAGCTTGGCCAAGGATGCTGACAAGCCGATCATTACCGCGTTTATGGGAGAAAAAGGCGTCAGGGCTGCCCGAAAAATCCTCCAAGACCACGGCATTCCAAGCTATGCCTATCCCGAGGATGCGATATCAGCTTTGGATGCCATGCTCTCCTATCGTCTCTGGCGAGAAAAGCCAGCGAGGGACTACCGGCGCTATGAGGCAAATACCCGCAGAGTGCGCGAAGTCTTTGCTTCCGTTGTCAGGCAGCACCGGCACGACCTGATCGAAAGCGAAGCGCGCGATATTCTCAAGGCTTATGGATTCAGGCTCCCTGAGAGCCGTATTGCCAGAACCACGAAGGAGGCCGTAAGAGCGGCTTCAGAAATCGGGTACCCAGTTGTCATGAAGATTGACTCCCCGGATGTGCTCCATAAGAGCGACATGGGAGGTGTACGCGTTGGACTCAAAGATGAAGCAGCTGTGGAAGAGGCCTTTTTCGAGATCACGTCTAATATTCAACTACGGCAACCTCAGGCCCGCATTTTAGGCGTGATGGTCCAAGAAATGATATCTCAGGGTAGGGAGGTCATTTTGGGCATCACCCGGGACCTGCAATTCGGCCCAATGATTATGTTTGGGCTGGGAGGCATTTATGTGGAGGTGCTCAAAGACATAGCGTTTCGAATTGCCCCTTTGAGTGTAGAAGACGCTGATACCATGATTCGCGAGATTCAGTCTTTCCCTCTGCTTCGCGGGGTGCGAGGTGAAGCACCTGCAGACATCGAAGGCATTCGGGATGCACTGTTGAGGCTGTCTCAGATGGCCATGGATTTCCCTGAAATTATTGAAGCCGATATTAATCCACTCCTGGTATGCCCGGAAGGCCATGGGGCGGTGGCCGTGGATGCCAGGATTACCATACAGGAATGAGGGGGGTAAGAGACAGATGGTTTCTATATATGTGGGAGCCACACCGGCATATTCAGGTAAGAATCTGACGGTCATGGGACTCGGTCAGCGGTTTTTAAGAGACGGGGTTAAGCTTGGGTACTTTAAGCCGTTCGGTCGCTTGCCTATCAAGATAGACGGCGTGATGACAGACAAGGACGCATGGTTCATCCACAGGGTGCTCATGTTGAAGGATCCAGTGGAAACTCTGTGCCCCGTCGTCATGACACACGACCTGATGATTGAAAGCTGCCTTTCAAAGGTCTCAGGGTTGGAAGAGAGAATCCTCGGCGCTTTCGAAACCGTATCCAAGGGAAAAGATGTTGTGCTCATCGGGGGTGCAGCGAAACTGGAGTTCGGCAAGCATCTCGACATATCCGGATATGATCTCATAGACAAAATGAATGCCCATGCTCTTCTCGTAGATCATTACCAAAAAGAGTTTTACCTGGACGGGATTCTGCATGCCCGCGAGCACCTCGGCAGCAGACTCCTTGGTGTCATCATGAACAAAGTGCGCGCAGGTTATCTGGAAGACATCCGAGAGCTTATCGTCCCGTTCTTGGAAAGAGAGGGCATCCCCGTCTTTGGCATCCTTCCCTATGACGCAGTGCTCGGCTCTGTGATGATCGGCGATGTTGTGGAGGCCCTCGCGGGTGATGTGCTTTGCTGTCGCAACAAGCTTGATGGATTGATCGAACACTTTCTCATTGGAGGTATGCAGGTAGACCGGGCTCTCGAATACATCAGAAAAGCCAGAAACAATGCCGTAATCGTTGGAGGCGATCGGGCCGATATCCAACTTGCAGCGATCGAGGCGGGCAGCCAGTGCCTCATCCTGACCGGAAACCTTTACCCCAATGAAATCGTGGTTTCAAAAGCCGAATTGAAGGGCGTGCCGCTGGTTGTGGTCCGAGATGACACGTATACAGCGGCGCAGAAAGTTGAAGAAGTCTCGGGAAAGCTTCGCCTGCGTGAAAAGGAAAAGGTTTACTGTGGCATTCGCCTGATTGAAGAACATGTCAATTTTCAAAGACTCTATGAAGCGTTGGGTATGAGCGTGTAAACAAGAACGGATGGCGTATCGCTGATAGTCCCTAAGGCAATGATCGGGATGGAATTTATTAACGATATTTTAATCTTTCTGCTTGGCCTCGCACTGGGTGGCCTCATTGCATGGCTGGTGGCAAAGTCGCGAATCGGTGGCCAGCTCTCAAGGACCCTCTCCCAGAGCAGCGCTGATATTTCCAGACTGCAAGAATCCATTCACGGGGCGGAGCAGGAATTGAGAAAAAAGGCCGAGAGTATCGCTGATCTCGAGGCAAAGGCGAAACAGGCCGAAGAGCGCATTTTGAAGGTCTCTGAAGAGCGTTCAGCAGCAAACGCCAAGCTTGAGAGAATGCATCAGCTCGAGCAGGCCCTTCAAGAAAAGACAGATGAGGTCAAGCAGCTTGGTGCAACCCTGACGGAACTCAAAGAGAAACAGGCAACCCTTCAAACCATCATTGAGAAAGAACGCTTGGCAACTGAAGAAAAACTGCAACTCCTTGCAAAGGCAAGAGAAAGCCTTACCGATACTTTCCAAGCCATCTCGGCAAGGGCCCTGCAGAACAGCCACGAATCATTCCTCGAGCTGGCCAAGGCAACGCTTGGCCAATATCAGGAGGGGGCCAAGCGGGATCTCGAGTTGCGCCAGCAGCAGGTCAAACAGATCGTGGAGCCGGTCAGGGAATCATTGGAGAAATATGACAGGCAGGTCCAGGAGATGGAACGGGTTAGACAAGAGGCCTACGGCGGCCTGTCGCAACAAGTCGAGTCTCTCATGACCACCCAGCAGCAGCTCCAAAAGGAAACCGCCAATCTGGTCAGGGCGCTGAGAACGCCTCAGGTTCGGGGTAGGTGGGGCGAGATTACCCTCAGAAGAGTCGCTGAATTGGCGGGTATGCTGCAATACTGTGATTTCTTTGAGCAGGAAACCCGAGACACGGACAAAGGACGCCTTCGACCTGACATGGTCGTCAGGCTGCCCAACGAGAAACAAATCGTTGTGGATTCGAAGGCGCCCCTCCTTGCGTATTTGGAAGCTGTAGAGGCCGATACAGAACAAGAGAGGAGAAACAAGTTAATCCTGCATTCCAGGCAGATCCAGACCCATATGAACAAGCTTTCGCAGAAGACGTATTGGGACCAGTTCCATCCGACCCCCGAATTTGTGGTACTCTTTATACCCGGTGAAAATTTTTTCAGTTCAGCGTTGGAATTCAATCCCGGTCTGATCGAAGAGGGTGTCAGCAAAGGGGTCATATTGGCTACGCCAACCACACTGATCTCTCTCCTGAAAGCCGTGGCCTTTGGGTGGCGACAGGAAACCATGGCAAAGAACGCTGAAGCGATCAGTAACTTGGGCAAAGAGCTGTACGAAAGAATCAACACCATGGGAGAACATCTCCAGAGCCTTGGCAAGAACATTGAAAAGTGTGTGTCCACCTATAATCAGGCCATCGGCTCTTTGGAACGGCGTGTATTATCCACAGCCAGAAAATTCAGTGAACTCGGCATCACAAAAAGAGACGGCGAAGAGATCGGGTATGTGAGTCCTATTGAAATGACAACCCGCCAGGTCAGTCTCCCTGAACCAGACGACCGTGAATCCGAACACGAAGTCGCCCCTAAATGAGAGATCTCATTAGCGCCTGTCACTTAGACCCGGACGTGCGGGCGGTAGGCCCACTGGCCACCTGGCCTGGGTTGCCGCCGGCAAGGTTCAACACTTCCTGAAAAGCACATGGAATCAAACGGTTATAGTTCTTTTTCTCTTTGAATATGCTGCGTTCATGACCCAACATTGACATGGTTTTTTTGGTATAGTATTTGTCCAAAACTGACGATTTACGGTGCTGCTGAAAAATGCAGCTCCTATAGATAAGGCTCTTATGGCTTGAGCCTTCGTTCGATTGCCTGTTTCGAGGGTTCCGGGGCCCGGTCGGATAGCACTGGATGACTGACCCCGCAGTGCGAGACTCAGACACTTTCAGTCTTCACGCTCCGCTTCGCCTAAAACACTTTGCATCATGGCCAAGGGCGGACGCCCGCCAAAGCCACAATAGCCTCGACGCCACCTCGATTCAGAAGCTTATACTGAGCATGACGATATAGCGTCCGGAAAGGTCGTTTCGTTGAAGATCATTATTGTTGGTGCAGGTGAAGTAGGCTACCACATTGCCAGTCGGCTCTCCGGGGAGAACAAGGATGTGGTCGTCATCGACAAGAACAAGGATGCTTTGCGCCGTGTGTCTGAAAATCTGGATGTGCAGACGATTGAGGGCTACGGAAGCAGTCCGGCTATCCTTGAGCAAGCCAACATAAAGGCTGCCGACATATTGCTGGCGGTCACTGATAGCGACGAAACCAACCTGGTGGCTTCTCTCTTTACCAACATCCTTTCACCCGTGACCATTACACTAGCCCGCATCAGAAGCGAAGAATATCTGGTTCACCAGGAGGTCCTGCGAAAGGAGCCTTATTCCATCGACATGATCATTAATCCGGAAGTCGAGGTAGTCAAGATGGTTGAAAGGCTGCTGCAGGTCCCGGGGGCCATAGATGTGGGCGAGTTTGCTGAGGGCCGGATCAAGATCATCGGTCTTCGTCTCGGTGCAAATTGTCCCGTCAGCGGGACCAAACTGATTGATCTACGAAAGAAGACAGGCAACAGAAAAATTCTTGTGACTGCGATTATCAGAGATGACAAACTGATTATTCCTTCAGGCGATGATCAGCTCCTGGAAAGAGATGTGGTCTATTTCGTCTCAGAGGAGAACGACCTTAAGGGGGCTTTAGAGATCTTTGGGAAGAAGGCGGAACCTTGTAGGCGCGTCCTCCTCATAGGAGGCGGCAATCTCGGGCTTAAGTTGGCCAAAGCCCTCGAACGGCTCTCTATCCATACCAAGCTGATCGAAAAAGATGTGGATCGCTGCAGAGACTTGGCAGGACAGCTTGACAAGGTTGTCGTCCTGCAGGGAGACGGCTCGGACCAGGGACTCCTTCAGGAAGAAAATGTTCAAGGCATGGATGTCGTGATAACGCTTACAGGGGATGAAGAAACCAACATCCTAACATCCCTCCTTGCCAAGCAGATGGGGGCGCAGAAGACCGTTACGCGAATCAACCGGTTTAGCTACTTTCCGCTGGTTTCTGCCGTAGGCCTAGAACACATCGTGAGCCCGAGACTGGCCGCCATTAATACTATGCTGCAGTATCTTCGCCGTGGCCAGGTTCTCTCTGCGATGGCACTCAAGGGAGAAGAGGGCGAGGTCCTCGAAGCTGTTGCGCTTGAGACTTCAGACGTCGTGGGAAAACCCCTTCGAGAGGTCCCATTTCCCAAGGGGGCTCTGGTCGTGGCCATTATGCGCGGGGACGAAGTCTTCATACCCACGGGGGACAGCGTCATCCAGCCACATGATCGCATCATCATCTTTTCTACCCGCCAAAGCATCCCGCGCGTTGAGAAGGCCCTGACAGTCAAGTTGGAGTACTTCTAAGTGCGGCTCCGTTATACACTTCACCTTGTGGGGGTCTTGACCTTCTTTCTCGGCCTGACCATGGCCTTTCCCCTTCTTTTCGGCCTCTATTATCAGGACGAAAGCGTAAGGCCCCTGTTGAAATCAATAGGGGTCACCTTAGGCTCTGGTCTCCTTCTGTACTTTCTGTTCAGGGGCGCCAAGGGTGATGTCATGAGCCATCGCGAAGGTATGGGCGTTGTGGCGCTCGGGTGGACAGCTGCCGGTCTTTTTGGAGCCCTCCCTTTCTATTGGGGAGGCATGTTCCCACATTTTGTCGATGCTTTCTTTGAATCTGTTTCCGGCTTCACCACGACAGGGGCTTCGGTACTGAGCAACATTGAAATGGCTCCACGAGGACTCCTCCTCTGGCGGAGCCTTACCCATTGGCTGGGCGGCATGGGCATCATTGTCCTTTCTCTGGCTATACTCCCGCTCTTAGGTGTCGGCGGGATGCAGCTGTACAAGTCAGAAGTCCCTGGGCCCGCCCCGGATAAGCTGACGCCTAGGATAAGGGACACGGCCTTGATCCTTTGGAAGGTCTATGCACTCCTGTCCGTGGCCGAGACCGCTTTGCTCATGTTAGGCGGCATGGATCTCTTCGAAGCCCTCTGTCACACCTTTGGGACCATGGCAACTGGCGGGTTCTCGACCCGAAACGCTTCCATCGGAGCCTATGGGAGTGCGTATGTAGACACCATTGTCATCGCTTTTATGCTCTTTGCCGGAATCAACTTTTCCCTCCATTATCAGTGCCTTAGAGGTGATGTGCGAGCCTTCTGGCGCAACCCTGAGTTTCGGTTCTTCATTGGCGTGGTTGTGGTCTTTTGTGTAACGGTGACCTCTAGTGTCCTTGGCACGGCATATGAGACGATTTCTGAGGCTGCACGTTTCGGG
>JASFIH010000054.1:0-6564 GCA_050122775.1 Deltaproteobacteria bacterium | reverse complement strand
TGACAATGGCCTCGAGGTCCTCGGCTTTGAGCAAAATCTTGTCAATCTGTTCCTTTCTCTTGATGTAGGGAAATCTCCTGAATACGGGCTTGATCTGTCTGAATTGTACAAGGACAGCACTGATCACTCTCTCGGCGGTCAGACCGGTTCCGTCAGAGATGATGAACACGTGCACGTTTCTGGCAGGCTGGCTCATAGAATTGCATTCCAATCGGCGCCAAAGAAGGCTTCCGCAATCGTGTTGGGAATGGCTATTGGACCGGCATGCTGTCTGCCCACCAGGTGCCGCCCTAAGGCAGACCCTCCCCCGATGGCGAAGAGCCCCTGCAAAGAGAGCTTGAGAACGGTTAAAGAATTGCCGTGCGCTGGCGAGACTTCTATTTGTAGCAATTAGCACAACAGCGACATTTTGGCAACAGGTTTGAATGGTGAAGGTGGGCGCCCATCTCATCCTGTATTCTTAGAAAAGCCAAGAATCCTGAAACAAAAGACCATGAACTGCGCCTTACCTCACAACGGTCAAGGACATGTTTCACTTCCCAAACACGGATATCCTTTAAAAGCTTGATTTGGATTCATATATGTGTTACCGACGTCGTCTCGAGACCCCGCACGTGTCCTTGCACGCTTTAATTCGCTTAGAAAGGAGCCCCATCAATGAAAACCACCCCCAAGTATGTCTACTTCTTTGGCGCTGGCAAGGCCGATGGCAGTGCTGCCATGAAAAGCCTCCTCGGTGGAAAGGGCGCCAACATAGCCGAGATGGTAAACCTCGGCATGCCGGTACCCCCTGGATTCACGATTACCACGGAGGCATGTAACGAGTTCTTCAGGATGAAGCGCAAGTACCCACCAGGGCTCAAGCAGGAAGTAAACACGGCCCTTGCCAGGGTTGAAAAGCTCATGCACCAGAAACTCGGAGATCCGCAAAATCCGCTTCTTGTAAGTGTGCGCTCCGGTGCCCGTGCTTCTATGCCCGGCATGATGGAAACCGTGCTGAATATCGGGCTGACCTCCAAGACGATACCCGCTCTGATCAAGAAAACAGGCAACCCTCGCTTTGTGTACGACGCTTACCGCCGCCTTATCGCCATGTATTCCGATGTAGTTATGGAAAAGGCCGCAGGATTTGAGCCAAAGGAAGGCCAGGGAATCCGGGCCCAGTTGGAAGCTATGATAGACAAAGTGAAGGAAAGAAACGGCTATGAAACAGATCTCGACCTCACGGCAGAGGATTGGAAGACCTTGTGCGCCCAATTCAAAAAGACCGTAAAGAAGGTCCTTGGCAGGCCGTTCCCGGATGATCCTATGGCGCAACTTTGGGGAGCCATCGATGCTGTCTTTCTGTCGTGGTTTGGCAAGCGTGCTGTGGCGTATCGCCGGATTGAGAAACTTCCCGATGACTGGGGGACAGCCGTGAATGTGCAAACCATGGTCTTCGGCAATATGGGAGACGAATGCGCAACTGGCGTCGCCTTCACCCGCAATCCGGCAACAGGTGAAAACAACTTTTATGGGGAGTGGTTGATCAATGCGCAAGGTGAAGACGTCGTTGCGGGTATACGCACCCCTTTTGCGATCAATAATGTTTCCAAGGTGGCCGCGAACAAACACCTACCAACGCTCGAAGGAAACATGCCCAAGCTTTACAAACAGCTTGACGGAATCAGGCGCAAGCTGGACACCCATTACAAGGATATGCAGGATATCGAGTTCACGATCCAAGATGGCATCCTCTACATGCTTCAGACCCGAGTTGGAAAACGCAACGGACCCGCGGCTATAAGAATGGCCGTCGAAATGGTGAAGCAAGGACTGATCTCCAAGGAAATGGCGCTCGGTCGCGTGAAACCGGAACAGCTCGACGAACTTCTTCATCCCATGATAGATCCGAAGGCGGAAAAGACAGCAAAGAAGCTTGGCAGCGGGCTTCCGGCCGGCCCGGGCGGGGCGTTGGGCCAGATCGTCCTCACCGCGGACAAGGCCGAAGAGCTCGGCACCAAAGGCGAGAAAGTGGTCCTGGTCCGGGAGGAAACCTCTCCCGAGGACGTTCATGGCATGAAACCGGCCCAGGCCATCCTTACGTCCAAAGGGGGTATGACGAGCCACGCTGCTCTGGTCGCAAGGGGTTGGGGCAAATGCTGTATTGTTGGCTGTGGTGACATTAGGCATGTTGATATGAAGAAAAGGACGGTGGACTTTGCTGGCAAGGTTCTGAAGGAGGGGGACTGGATCAGCATGAACGGGAGCAAGGGCATTGTCTATGAGGGCAGACTTCCGCTTACAGCCACGGGCCCAGAAAAGAACCCGAGCTACAAAAAGCTCATGACCTGGGCGGACGAAGTGCGACGCCTTAAGGTTCGCACCAACGCCGACACGCCCGAAGATGCCAAGGTTGCCGTCGCGTTGGGTGCCGAGGGCATTGGTTTGACCAGAACCGAACACATGTTTTTTGGTGATCGCATTTGGGCCATGCGAGAAATGATTATGGCTGAGGATGCACAGGGGCGGGAAAAGGCCCTTCGCAAGCTACTGCCCATGCAGCGCAAAGACTTCTTTGGCATATTCAAGGCAATGCATGGCCGACCAGTGACGATCCGGTTGCTAGACCCGCCCCTGCACGAGTTTGTTCCACACGAAAAGGCTACGCAGAAAGAAATGGCTGCGCGCCTCGGCATTCCCGTCAAGGCTGTGGCCGCCAAGGTCGATTTTCTATCTGAATTCAACCCGATGCTCGGTCACAGGGGCTGTCGGCTTGGTATTACCCACAGCGAAATCACGGCCATGCAGGCCAAGGCCATCTTCGAAGCCGTGGTCAAGTGCCACAAGCAAAAGATCAAGGTGCTCCCGGAGATCATGGTCCCATTGATTGGAACTGAGGAAGAATTCATAGATCAGAAGGCAATCATCGATAGGGTAGCCCAGGAGGTCATGAAGAAGGCCAAAATAAAGTTCAAATACATGGTAGGGACCATGATTGAGGTACCAAGGGCAGCCTTGGTCGCCGATCAGATTGCGCAGGAAGCCGAATTCTTCTCGTTCGGCACCAATGATCTTACACAGATGACCTTCGGGTATTCCCGGGATGATGCGGGTACCTTTCTGCCGGAATACGTTCAGAGAAAAATCCTGCCGGACGACCCCTTTCAGGCCATCGATCGCGATGGGGTCGGGGAACTTATGGAGCTTGGAGTAAATCGCGGCCGTGCTGTTCGTAAGGACCTTAAGATAGGGATATGCGGGGAGCACGGTGGAGAGCCAAGCTCGGTCGCCTTCTGTCATAAGATAGGACTCGACTACGTGAGCTGTTCGCCTTTCCGCGTGCCCATCGCCAGGATAGCTGCTGCGCATGCGGCACTAGCAGACAAGAAGAAGAAAAAAAAGAAGTAGCGTACGCTTCCATATGAACGGTGTTCCGCATGCACAAAGCCCCGCAAGAAGCGGGGCTTTGTGCTTTGATATACTGGTTCTCATAAATGCGTTCCGTTACAGATGGGGATGCATGCCTCTTTTCGAGCCTTTCTCGCCGGGCCAAGCGCTGTAACACAGACCGCCTCAATCGCGCATGATATACTTGGATCATAACGCCACCACCCCCGTTGCCCCAGAAGTAGCACAAGCCATGGAGCCATACTGGCAGGATCAGTTTGGCAACCCCAGCAGCGGCTATCCCCTGGGACGCGCCGCAAAGCGAGCCCTGGAAGAGGCTCGATCTCAGGTTGCCAAGCTTTTGGGCTGCCAGCCTGCAGAGGTCATATTTACAAGTGGTGGCACGGAATCAAACAACATGGTCATCAAAGGGGTGGCACGAAGCCTGGGGAACAAGGGCCGCCACATGATCACCACCAGCATCGAGCACCCCGCCATAACCAATCCTTGCCTATCCTTGCAAAGTCAGGGCTACGATGTCACCTTCCTACCGGTGGACAAAACCGGATGCGTGGATCCGCTCCAAGTCAAAGAGACCATCCGACCGTCTACGATCTTGATTTCCGTCATGCATGCCAACAACGAAGTTGGGACCATCGAGCCGATTTCGGAGATCGGTGCAATAGCCCGAGAAGCTGGGGTGTTGTTCCACACGGACGCGGCCCAATCAGCAGGTAAGATTCCAGCGCGGGTTTCAGATTTGAATGTTGATCTTCTCTCACTGGCAGGTCACAAGATGTATGCACCCAAAGGGGTCGGGGCACTCTTCGCAAGAAATGGTTTGACGATGGAGCCTTTCATGCATGGAGCTGGCCAGGAGGGAGGCCGGAGGGCGGGTACAGAGAATGTCATGTTCGCGGTTGCCCTCGGAAAGGCTTGTGAAGTGGCTTGCGAGAAGATGTCCCAAGACGCTGAACGCCTGCGACGGTTGCGAGACAGGCTTCACAGCAACCTTGCCAAGGATGTCCCCGGCCTTGTCCTGAACGGGCACCCTGAGAAGCGTCTTCCCAATACCCTCAATATCTCTCTCCCTGGTATTGAAGGGGCAAAACTCCTAAATGCACTACCTGAAATCTGCGCGTCCACGGGCGCAGCGTGTCACGACCGCGCCATGACCATTTCCCATGTTCTTGCTGCGATGCAGACGCCTGAAGAAGTTGCTCGAGGTGCGATCCGGCTCACTTTGGGTCGGCGAAACACCGAGGCAGAAGTTGACTTGGCAGCCAAAATGATCCTTGCAGCTTATCATGGTCTGAAATGACTATGGGGCTGGAATTGTCTTGCGCGCGCTTGCCACTGGAAATTCCCCGCTAAACAAGGTATGTTTTGTATATTGCGACGATCACGAAATAAGAGCCCTTGCTGGCTTATGTTTTGACATATACTGGTTCTCATAAATGTGTTCCGATTGGCCTGACGGAGCAACCTCCGCTCTCGCCTGTTTGACCATTGTTGAGCCTTCTGAAGGCTCGCTCCGCCAAAATGCAAAAACTCGTCCCGCCTTGCGGGACTCAGACACTTTGCATTTTGACGCTTCGCCTCGCCAAGAAGGCTTTGCAAAATGATCAAAATGGCTCGATCGGAGGCCTGCACCCTCATCTGAAACGGAACCTATTTGTGAGAACTGCTATAGGACACAAGACAGCGTGATCTGCGTTTCACGATGAATACAAACCAGAATTCGCCTCCAAAATCGACGCAAGATCTTACGGTAATCACGACCCATATGAATGCCGATTTCGATGCCTTTGCTTCCATGCTAGCAGCCCAGAAGCTCTATCCAGAGGCCCTGGTTGTCTTTCCTGGCTCACAGGAAAGGAACTTGAGAGACTTCTTCGTGAAGTCGATGGTGTATCTGTACAACATCGTGAAAATAAAAGACGTCGACCTAAACGCCATTAAGCGACTGGTCTTGGTCGACACCCGTCAGGCAAGCCGTATTGGTAAGTTTGCCACGATCCTGGAGCGCCCAGACCTGGAGATTCACATATACGATCACCATCCCGCCATGCCCGATGATTTGTCCGGAACTGTGGAAGTCAACCAGCTGACCGGTGCCACGGTGAGCATACTCACAAAGATCTTGCGCGACAGAAAAATTCCCATCTCTCCTGAAGAGGCTACAATCATGGCCCTGGGACTGTACGAAGACACGGGTGCCTTTACATTCTCATCCACGACCGAGGACGACTATCTGGCTGCCGCCTATCTTCTCTCTAAAGGGGCAAATCTGAATGTGGTTTCTGATATCATCACCCGAGAAATGACCCCCGAACAGGTCAGCCTCTTGAACGACATGATCGAGGGACTCCATCATCACACCGTAAACGGGATCGACATTGCTGTAACCAGTGTTTCATCTGAAGTCTACATAGGAGATTTTGCACTCTTGGTTCACAAACTGAAGGACATGCAAAATCTGGAGGTCCTTTTTGCCTTGGCCAGCATGGAAAATCGTATCTACATGGTTTGCCGAAGCCGTCTGCCAGAAGTAGATGTTGGAGAAATAGCCATGACTTTTGGGGGTGGCGGGCATCCGTCTGCAGCCTCTGCTACCGTTAGAGGACAGACTCTGATCCAGATTGAAGAAAAACTCCTTGGCGTACTTCACCAACTCATTAACCCAAAGCGCTTGGCAAAAGACCTTATGTCCTCACCTGCCATGTATGTGGAACCGACCATGCCCCTGAAGCAGGCGAACGCAATGCTGACGCGTTACAACGTGAATGTCCTTGTGGTCCTCGAATCTGACGTCCTGCTGGGTATGATCTCACGTCAGGTCATAGAAAAGGGCCTCCACCACAAATTGGAGGATGTGCCGGTCCGTGAGTACATGACCACAGACATTGATACCGTAAGGCCTGATGCTCCCTTGTCGGAGATTCAGGAAAAGATCATAGAAAACAAACAGCGTTTACTACCGGTGGTAGATAATGGTCGTGTGGTCGGCGTCATTACAAGAACCGACTTGCTCAACACCCTGGTAAGTGAACCTGCGCGTATCCCTGAATTTTCAGTGGACGAAACGGAATGGGAAGGGCATGCCCGCCAGAGGCGCGTAGGCAAGTTCCTTACCGAGCGCCTTCCTGAGGAGATCATAACACTCTTAAAAGCGGTCGGCACCGTTGCCGATTC
>JASFIH010000053.1:0-6626 GCA_050122775.1 Deltaproteobacteria bacterium | reverse complement strand
AGCAGATGCTATCGATCTCAACACAGAGACGATGGAAGCAGTGGCCTGGGGGGACGTTAACTTTACCTCAGGTGAGGACTGGCTCACCGGCACTCGGCTCGAAATGAACCTCAACGAAGAGGTCGGAACGCTTTACAACGGAATTCTCTTTATTGAGCAAACCCACTTCTACGTCCACGGGAAACAGATTAAAAAGACAGGCAAGGATTCGTATTATATTGACGATGGCCGTTTCACTGCCTGTGATGGGGATCATCCAGACTGGAAGATTACGGGCAGAGACCTAAGAGTCACGATAGATGGTTACGGCACGATCAAACATGCCACCTTTTGGGCAAAGTCTGCCCCTGTCGCATATGCACCCTTCTTGTTCTTTCCAGCCAAGATAGAACGCCAAACCGGCCTCCTTTTCCCCCAGGCCTCCTTGTCCGACCGAGACGGTTTCACGTACATTCAGCCTTTCTTCTGGGCCATCAATGAGGCCTCTGATGTTACTCTGTACGAAACCTATATGGACCGTCGGGGCTTCAAGCATGGGGCCGAATATCGTTACGCTTTGGCACCGCAAAGCAAGGGTACGATGATGTATGACTATCTGCGAGATCGGCAGATTGACGATGGCACAGTTCCAGAGGACTCCAGCGGCTACCACTACGAGGGGTTCACAGGAGATGACGAAGTCCGCCTCAACAGAGACCGCTGGTGGTTCAGGATGAAGAGTGACCAGGACCTCCCGGGTAGGTTCAAGGCAAAGCTTGACATGGATCTCGTAAGTGACCAGGACTACCTTCGCGAGTTTCGGAGAGGATATTCCGGCTTCGACAGCAACGATACATATTTTTCCAGAGAATTTGGGAGAGATCTTGATGATTACACTGATACGGTCCGTCTGAATCTGTTAAGCCTTAACAGGAACTGGGACCAATACAGCCTGACGACTGATTTCCGCTGGTATGACAACGTTATTGTGCGGAAGAACGACGACCCAGACCCCACTCTACAGAGGCTGCCCCATGTCCAGTTTGATGGCTCAAAACAGGAGCTCTTACAATCCCCTTTCTATTTTGATCTGGAATCCTCGTACGACTATTTTTGGAGGGACTATGGAACAAAGGGGCACCGGGCTGATTTTCATCCGAGAGCGTACTATCCCGTCCGGCTTTTCCGATACTTTGATTTTGAACCGTCTATTGGCGTGCGAGAGACCCTTTGGCAGGTTGAGGAATATGAGAACGAAACCCGCGAAAGCGATGATCGATTTTTCTCGCGTGAAGTTGTCGATTTGAGGGCAGACTTGTCAACAGAATTCTGGAAGACCTTTTCAATGAACTGGAAAAACGTCGACAAGATTAGACACTCTGTGAGGCCCCAAATTGTATATGATTATGTTCCCGTCCCAGACCAAGACGAGTACCCTGATTTTGAGGGTATTGACCGCCTGAAAGAGAAGAATTTGGTAACTTATTCGGTCACGAATTATTTTACAGCAAGGTCCATTGCACACCATGAAGGTCCCGAGACCCAAGCAGGGTCTTCAGGTGAAATAGAAGTCCCGTCTTACAAATACCGGGATTTTTCTCGGATAAAGTTGACGCAAAGCTATGACATAGAGGAAGCGCGGCGGGATACTGCAGGTGACACGAGAAGACCCTTTTCTGACATAAAGGGAGAGATAGAATTCCTCCCGTATCCTTGTCTGGACCTCGATGGGGATGTAACGTGGTCTCCATACGACAGCGAGTTCACGGGTTACAACGCCATCCTGGCAGTTTGTGACGAGCGCGGAGATCGCCTATCGGTCGACTACCGGTATACGCGCGACAGAAAGGAAAGCATCCTGTCCAAGGCACTCGTAAAACTCTTTCATCCTGTATCAGTATACGGCTCACATGAGCGGAATATCAGAGAGGGAAAAGATGTAGAAACGACTATCGGATTTACTTATGCTCCCCAGTGCTGGTCTCTGAATTTCACCTTCACAGATGACAGGGCCATGGATGAACAAGAATATTTTGTGGAGATTGGGCTCTACGGCCTGGGCGAGATCGGGCTGTGAACTGGCTGAACCCTTTCCGCCCTGCCGCGAGGATTCCACTTTATGGCAATACTCTGTATTAGGGCAGCATACTGGTTAAGGCGTGCTAAGATAAAAGCAGTGAATTCGGCTCGTAGGGAGGAGACGTAATGGATCAAACCGAAATGCACCCCGCTTGGTACGTCGTTCACACGCGAAGCCGGTTCGAACAGGTAGTCTTTGACGGATTTGACAGGAAAATACTGGAAGCCTTTCTGCCCAAGATCACTGTCATGAGCAAGCGTCGGGACAGGCGTAAGAAGATCCGGATTCCGCTGTTTCCCGGTTACGTCTTCATAAGAAGTGACCTCAATCCCCACGAGCGCCTTGAGATCGTCAAAACCACTGGGGTTGTGCGCCTTGTCGGAAATAAAGATGGACCGGTGCCCGTACCTGATGATGCGATTGAGTCGCTCCGCATCATCATTGCGGTTGACAGCCCCGTTGAAACTGGAACCCGATTCAAGAAAGGAGACCGTGTGATGGTTGTTGAGGGCCCTTTCGTGGGTGTGACGGGAATCTTTGTCAGGTATCGTGGTTTCGGGCGGGTGGTCGTTGCCATCGAGGCCCTGGGGCAGTACGCAGCTGTTAATGTTCTTGAAGAACACGTAGAAAGGATCCCAGATTTTGGATAACCGGCGATGCTGAGATGCTTGACCCCATGGGGTCCAAGTCAAGGCGAATGCTATGCCCTGCCCCAATTATTATATGACGCCCTCCTCTTTCAGGTTTTGTATTTCTTCATGCCGGTATCCGAGTTCCCTTAAGATTTCCATAGTGTGCTCCCCGTGGTTCGGTGGAAGAAGCCGGATGGCTCCAGGGGTTTCCGAAAATTTTGCAGGTATGCCGATCTGCTCGAATACGCCTCCAGAGGGATGGTCTGATTTCACAATCATACCCCTTGCCTGAAGTTGGGTGTCTTTCACGGCTTCTGCAACGGAATTCACTGCCTCGCAGCAGCAATCCTTGTCGCTAAAGAACGCAACCCATTCATCTCTGGTCCGTCCCTTAAAGATCTGGGATATCTCGGAGATGAGGTATGCCTGCTTTTCATCCTCGGCAAACTGATACGCAATCAGGTCATCCCGTTTGACCGCCCGACAGAAAGCTTCCCAGAATTTCGGCTCAAGGGCTCCAATCCCCATGTAACGTCCGTCCCTGGTTTCGTAGATATGGTAGCACGCAAACCTTCCCGTAAGAAAAGTATCGCCTGTTTTCGGCCCTTTTTCATCAGCTACCAACTTGCCAACCGCCAATGCAAGCCAGGCAAATGCGCCGTCCAGCATGGAGATGTCAATGAACTGGCCCTCGCCACTCTTCTGCCGAGAAATATAGGCCGCCAGGATTGCTATTGCAGCAAGCATGGCTCCGCCCCCAACGTCTGCAATCTGAATGCCGGGGATGACGAGGGCCCCGTTTTCACAGGCAATCGTACTCATGACACCGGCGAGGCTCAGGTAATTCAGATCGTGGCCTGCCCGGTCTCTGTAAGGCCCCGTATACCCATATCCTGTTATCGCACAGTAGATGAGGCCGGGGTTAACCTTCCTCAGCGTTTCATATCCCAAATCCAGCCTCTCCATGACTCCAGGCCTGAACCCTTCGAGAACTACATCATGCTGTCTCGCAAGCTGAAGGAACACCTTCTTTCCCTTATCGGTCTTCAGGTTCAGCTTCATGCTCTTCTTGTTCCTATTGAGCATTGCGAAGAAGGCACTCTGTCCGCCTAACCGCGGTCCCCAATGTCTAAGGGTGTCGCCTGTCTCGCAATCTTCTATCTTCAGTATCTCAGCTCCCAGGTCTCCCAGTAGGAGAGAACAGTATGCCCCGGGAACGAGCCTCGAAAGATCAAGTACCTTCATTCCTGCGAGCGGTCCGGCCATTGGCCCCCCTTCCCCTGACTTCTCAAAGCAGGCCATCTTCTGTGAGTCTTTGGTGTTTCCCCTCACCTGTGTTGTGAAAAGAATCGGTTGAACGAGCAAAGAAAAGGCACAAGAATCTCTACGCTGCCACTTCACATGAAAAACGACTGTAAGGCGGTGTTGTAGGCTGAGCTATGCAAGGTGAGTCAGGGCCCCTCGGCAGGACGACTTGTCATGCGCCTCAATACACGAAACAGGTTGATAGTCAATAGTGAACCGCTAAGCAACATCAGCGCAATCGGCACCCAGCAGTGGGTCTGATATGCGTCGCTTTCAAGAGCAACGCTGACCCCTACCAGGCTGAAATAGAAGACCAGCGCTGCGAAGAGAGAAATAGCCAGGCAGAAGAGGTCCGACTCATGCCACGGGCTGAATACTTTCCTGAACGAAGGATTCTGTTGCGTCTTCATAGAAAAACTTGCTTCTCAATGGATGGAGCAGTCATCAGGAAACCGGACTCCGCAGGTAAGGAAGCATCGCCTTGAATTCAGCGGAGTTGCTCCTCCTGAGAATTTCATAGACAATCATCTCTGCAGAGCTGATCACCGCACCTAACACGCCCATTCGATTAAGCCCTATCCTCCAGTTCCACTGCGTACGAGATGAGGTAGCATCTGAGGCGATGTGAACGATATACCCTCCATCCAGGGCCCCTTGGGCCGTTTGTGTCACACAGATATGGCTTTCGATTCCACAGAGGATCAAGGTGTTCCGGGATACCCCGAGGGCCTTAAGGCTTTCCACAAACCGCTCATTCGTGAAACACCCGAATTCAACCTTGTCCACGAGAGTCACTTCAGGCAACACGCCTCTGATTTCTGGCACGATGTCTCCGAGACCCTTCTTATACTGTGTGGTCACAACCACAGGGATCCTCATCACCTGAGCAAGCTTAACCAAAAGGATGCAGTTTGCGGTCACGCGTTCGGGCTCGAGTACCCTGGGGAGAAGTTTCTCTTGAAGGTCGATCACAACCAAAACACTGGTTTCGGGGGTCAATCCTTTTGCTTTCATCTTAAGAACCGTTTCGCAGAATCCCAGCAAGACATAATGGCGTGATGTTAGTGGGTACAAGAAACAAGGTCAAGTCCTGGTTGGCCTATTGAAGCTTTACCCTCCCGATAGTATAGAGTTGTCATGAACGTGAAAAAGGGACACACCCTGGAATTACGCATTGAGAAGCTAACATATGGAGGCCGTGGACTTTCGCGGGCAAATGATCTGGCCATATTCATCGAGAAGGCTGTACCCGGAGATGAGGTGCGCGCCAGAGTGTTCAAAAAGAAGAAGAATTATGCTGAGGCACGCGTTGTTGAACTTTTGCGACCGTCACCTTACAGGGTGGAACCACCTTGTCGCTACAGTGGTTCTTGTGGTGGATGTACCTGGCAGTGCCTTGATTACGACAGGCAGCTCTTTTTCAAGCGGGAACAAGTCATTGAATCTTTGGAACACATTGCTCAACTGAAAGATGTCCAAGTCCATTCAGTCATTCCATCTCAAAAGATATTTGGCTATCGCAATAAGATGGAATTTTCTTTTTCAGACCGGAGGTGGTTGTTGCCCGACGAATTCTCAATCCAAGCAGCTTCGAGGAATTTTGCCCTGGGTCTGCACGTGCCAGGGACTTTTGACAAGGTCCTCGACACGGAGGCCTGCCTGTTGATGCCAGATACAGGAAATGAACTCTTGGGGGCTGTGCGACGCTATGCGAAAAGGAGCGGCATGCCACCTTATGGCCTTAAGTCCCACAAAGGATTTTGGCGGTTCTTGATGCTGAGACACGCAACGGTCTCTGATCACTGGATGGTCAACATAATTACCTCGGAAGAACGCCGAGAATATGTGCAGCCGCTGGCTGACATGTTGTACCAAGACTATGATCAAGTGACGTCGGTCGTTAACAATATTAACACAAGGAGGGCAGGAATTGCCGTTGGGCAGTGGGAAAGACTCCTCGCCGGAGAACCTCGGATTGCGGACAAGATCGCCAGATTTGAGTTCGAGGTATCGGCTAATTCTTTTTTCCAAACGAATACTGCGAGCGCTGCACGCCTTTACGACGTTGTGAAGACCTTTGCCGGCCTTACGGGTCGGGAAACGGTAGTGGATCTGTACAGTGGAACGGGCACGATCCCAATATTCTTGTCTGACGGCGCTAGGAAGGTCATTGGTATTGAGATCTCGAGGGGAGCAATAGAGGATGCGCATAGAAACTGTCAGAAAAACCGCATTCAAAACTGCCAGTTCATTTGCAAAGACATCAAAGAGGGACTCAAAGACCTTTCGGTTAAACCTGACGTCATGGTGGTTGACCCTCCGAGAGCAGGCATGCACAGGGATGTGGTGGAGACGGTTCTCGATCTGCTTCCGGGAAGAATCGTTTACTCGTCCTGTAACCCAGCGACATTTGCAAGAGATTTGGGCTTGCTAAAGGGGGGTTACCATGTCGCGGAGATCCAGCCGATTGACATGTTCCCTCACACCTACCATGTGGAATGCGTGGCTCGGCTGGAACGACTGGCGTGATCCGGCTGAAAACGACCCCTGCTATTTTAATTGAAGCAGGGACTGGGAGCAACACATCGCTTGAGTTCCTCTACAAGCCGGTAAGGTATTCTAAGATCCCC
>JASFIH010000052.1:0-6634 GCA_050122775.1 Deltaproteobacteria bacterium | reverse complement strand
AGCATCACTGGGCCGGTTCTCAAGACGCGGGTAGAACTCAAGGAACTCATACTCAGAAATGAGCAGTTCCAAGATTTCATGGAACACTATGCCGGGTCTCAAAACAGAGATATCAGCGAAATCTATGAGGAAGCCGATGAGTACCTTGACGACATCGCAGCCGACTACAGTATCCCGCTAATTCAGACGCTTGTGACCATTTTCGGTTGGATCTGGAAAACCATGTTTGAGGATGTCACAGTCGATATGGAGGGCTTGCACCAGGTCAAAAGCGCAGCTACAAGGGCTCCACTGGTCTTTGTCCCCTGCCATAAGAGCCATTTTGATTACTTGATCCTCAACTATCTTCTGTTTCGAAACAATATGCCATCTCCCCACATTGCGGCCGGACGTAACCTTGCCTTCTGGCCCATGGGTACCCTATTCAGGAAGAGTGGGGCCTTTTTTCTTAGACGAACATTTCGTGGGGCAAAATTATATGCCGCTGTTTTCGCAAGATATGTTCACATGTTAATCAGCCAGGGTGTCAACATCGAATTCTTTATCGAAGGGGGACGCAGTCGTACAGGAAAACTCGTCTTGCCGAAGACAGGTCTCGTATCCATCCTGTTGGATGCTTACAAGGACAAGATCTGTGCAGACCTGATATTCGTACCAGTCTATATTGGGTACGATCGCCTTTTGGAAGAAAGTGCAATTCTCAGGGAATTGGAAGGAAACAAGAAGAAACAGGAAAGCTTTTGGGAATTGCTGCAAGCCCGAAAGGTTCTGAAGAAGCGCCATGGCAGGGTATATGTTCAATTTGCCGAGCCGATTTCCCTCAAGGGTCTCCTGGCGACGGCCAATCCATCGCTGGAAGACATGGACCAGACCGAATATCAGGCCTTTGGCCGAAACCTCGCCTACCGCGTTATCGGCGCCATCAATGCCATCTCGGTCGTCACGCCCCAGGCGCTCACAGCCTGTGTCATCCTGAACTATCCTAAACAGCGTTTCAGTCAGGAAGAATTGATGGATTATGTAGAGACCTATCTGAGTTACTTGCATACCCAAAAGGTCCGTTTGTCGGAAAACATGGATGATCCATACCACGCCGTTGAAAGCGTATTGGCCATGTATAGTGACCGCAAGTTCATCACGAGGCAACGACCGAAGGGACAAGAGGGCTCAGCTGGAGAGCAGAAATGGTACCTGGTCTGGGAAAATAAGCGCTTGAACCTCGAGTATTATAAGAACAACTGCATTCATTGTTTCATCCCAGCCGCATATACAGCTCTGGCCATTCTTTCCTATGATGCCTTTCAGTTCTCAGCCTCAGCCCTTCATTCGGATTACGAGTCTCTGCAGGAGTTCTTCAAATACGAATTCGTCTATGACGTAGACAAAACGCCGGAATTGATGGTCAGGAAGACCCTCAAGGCCTTCATCGATGATGCGATACTCATGCCCCATCGGACCCTGCCCGATACCTATAACATTACTGCCGCTGGTCTGCGGAAACTGTTGTGTTTTGCAAGTTTTTTAAAAACATATTTCGAATCCTACTGGGTGGTGCTTAGGGTTCTGAAGGCATATGATCGTAATGACACGGTCAAGAAGGAACGTCTCAAGAAGATCCGGGCACTGGGGAATCAGCTATACAAACAAAAAGAGATCGAAAGGAGTGAGGCTCTCTCTCAGATCAATTACGAGAATGGTCTGACATTTTTTAATTTCAAAGGGATCAGGGGTGCCGAGGATAAGGAAGGAATCGCGTACTACACCCAGCTCATCCAAAAATATTTGGGATGCTTTGCAAGCCACAAGTAGTCGAACAAAACAGAACCTGTTTCTGTGGTAGGAACAAATCGTTAAACGACAAGACCGCTACTGGCCTTTCGGCTTAGTTGCCGCAACGAGGTGGTGACCAAAGAGTGTCTTGGCCAGCCGCAGGCAATCTTCCCTGCTGACATGGCGGATGAGGTCAGGATACGCATAGTCGTAATCATATCCCAATCCCAGTATTTCGTTCAGCGCAGCGCTTGAAGCCTGAGATGAAATGGTCTCAAGCCCGAGTTCGTGTGCGGTAATGCACATGTTTTTCGCCCTCTCCAGGGTCATGGGATCGACCTCCGCGTCTTGAATGAGAGTCATCTTGTCCAGAATAATCTTGAGCACTTCTTCGTAGTTGTCCGGTGTAGTCTGCGCCATGACGGCGAAATACCCCCCATCAATTCCAAAGGCCGGATATGCGTGCACCACGTAAACGAGATTTCTGTCTTCCCCTCTCAAGCCGTCATGCAGCCATCCACTCGGATATTGAATTCCCGAAATAATCGCATCCAGCACATCTGCAACCGGGCGGTCACTGTCGGTGAGCCGAAGGCCGTTGTACCCCACGATAAGGGCCGCGGACGTCTTTTCATTGAACACCTCAAACTTATCATCCTGCACAATGTTCTGGGTCTCTGTCTCGATGATGGGGTGTTCCAGAATGCGCGGCTGAAAACCTGAAAAGGCTTTCTCAACTTTTGCGGCTACGGTGACAGGATCTATGTCTCCCATTATCGCCAAGACGGCGTTGTTCGGCATCACAACCGACTGATAGAAATGCCTTATTACCTCACGGGAGAAGCCCTCCACAGCCTCAGTTGTGCCTAGCACATCATTCCGGTATGGGTGATGACGGTAGTAATGCCGCTTGAAGAGTCGCGTTATCTCTGTCATCCAATCTTCATCGAGTCGCTTGATGGCCAAGAGGGTTTCTCTACGCTGCTTTTCAATTTCATCTTCTGGAAATGCGGGGTTGACAACCACATCAGCGAGCACGTCCAGCGCCAAATCAAAATGCTCTTTAAGAACAGAAACCGAAACGCTGACGGAATTGTATTGGGAACTTGATGTGATGGATCCTCCTACGTCTTCAATAGCCTTGGCAATCTCGGATTTTGTTCGCGTCCTGGTGCCCTTGGTCAGAAGCGATGCCATGAAATGACAGAGGCCGGGTTTATCGACAGGCTCATACCGAACACCTCCCTTTGCTACAAACTGTAGGACCACAATGGGGGCTGCCGTAGATTCTTTGAGAAGAAGGGTCATCTGATTCTGCAACACACTCCGACTTACGCGTTGCTGCTGCTTGGGACCACTTGGCAAGGCCGCCTCTTCGGGTTTTGGTTCTGCCTTGCTCGGCTCAATCACAGCAAGGGTCATACGGTTCCTCTGCAAGTATTTCTCAGCCACGCGTTTGACGTCATCAGTCGACACATCCTGAATCTTCGACACGTAATGCTCGCTGAAATAGGGGTCCCCCGCAGTCACCCAATCTAACGCAAGCTGTCCGGCCTGGTTCTCGACAGTCTCCTGACGGTAGATATGGTCTGCCACGACTTTGTTCTTCGCCCGTCTCAAGGCTTCTTCACTTACCGAGCGTGTCTGGACATGTGAGATCTCTTCCAAGACTGCTTCAATCGCCTGAGACAAATCTTCGTGGGCAAGATCCATGGAGACGAGGAACTGTCCTCTTGCAAACGTCGGGGTCCAACTTGCCGCGCTGATTGAAAGGACCAAACCTTTCTCGTCACGAACCGTCTTATACAGCATGGAGGTCCGGCCATCGCCCATGATCACGGCCAGCACATCAAGGGGGTACAGGTCTGCATCGGTCAAGGCAATGGTTCGAAAACCGAGTTGAGCCTGTGTGATGCGGGCCATGGGTAAGCCTTTTTCCACGGAGCGCGGCCCAAGTTGGGCTGGTTCTTGTGGCAGAACATACGGTGGATTCGCAGTTGGCTCCAGCCCTCCGACGAGATCGAGGACTGCTGCGAGCACCTCTTTTCTATCCACATCACCAACCACTGAGACCACCATGTTTTCTGGTGTATACCACCGGCGATAGTGCGCCATGAGGTCCTCTTTGCCCATCTTTAGAAAGACCTCCTTCTCGCCGATTACGGGGTAACGCACGGGATGCTCTCGGTATGCCGTTTTCATGAACGTATACAACAGCTGCCTGGACGGATCGTTCTCTCCAAACTGGAACTCTTGCAGGATGACCCCTTTTTCTCTCCGGTATTCCGTCTCATCAAATTGACAGTCGGTCACACAGGTCAAGAGCAGCTGAAGAGCCTCGACGAAATGTTCTCGCGTGGTCTTGATGAAATATACGCTTCTGTCATAGGCCGTATAGGCGTTGGCCGCGCCCCCTATGGCCTGAAGGCGCTCCTTGATCTGTGCCTCCGACATCTTCGAGGTCGTACCGCTTGAGACCACGTGCTCCAGGTAGTGAGAGAGCCCCCCTTGCATTCTCTCTCCTTCATAGATCGAACCGGTCCTGACCAGCACCTGAGTAGAAACAACTGTGGATGCATGGGCCTCGCGAATCAGAATCGTGAGTCCGTTTCTCAGCACCACGAACATGTCACTTGGTTTTGAAGGGATGAAGCGGTCAATCTGATGGCTGTTTAGAACATCATCGCTGCTCTCAGACACATCATTGGGGTCTGTTTGCGAATACCCATGATTGATGGGAAGGAAGACGAGAAGAAGCGTCCAAATTGAGATAAGGAAACAAGAGCGTGGTGCCGGTACTTTTAGCCAAAACCTGCATTTAGTCATCGGTCTTCTATGCCCCTCGGAATTTGTTCTGGATTTTTCTTCTTGGTTACTCTACAAGTATAGCTTCTTTTCTTCGTACGTCAATGGTGTTAGGGCAACGAACGGCAGCAGGTTGACATCAGTGCGCTCACGGATTAAATTGTTGCCGCATGCACGGAGGGATATATCCTTACAATCACGTCCGTAAATCAGATGCAGCAGGAGTCGAAACGCCTCCTGCAAGCTGGCAAGACCATTGTGTTGGTTCCTACCATGGGTTTCCTGCACGAGGGGCACCTGAGCCTCATCCGCGAGGGGCAAAAACATGGAGATGCCCTTATTGTCAGTATCTTTGTGAATCCCACGCAGTTCGGTCCTGCAGAAGATTTTGAGGCCTATCCGAGAGATTTGGACAGAGACGCGCATTTGGCTGAGGCTGTGGGCGTCGATCTCATCTTTGCCCCAAACACGGAAGCCATGTATGATGATTCATACCAGACCCATGTGGATCTGGAAAGACTTCCCCAGCGCCTTTGCGGTTCGTCAAGGCCGGGGCATTTCCGTGGCGTTGCCACGGTGGTAGCCAAGCTGTTTAATATCGTCCGGCCCCAGGTTGCCGTTTTTGGAGAGAAAGACTATCAACAACTGGTAATTATTCGGCGCATGGTGCGTGACCTGAACTTTGACATAGACATCATTGGCATTCCGACCGTGCGAGAGCCCGACGGTCTGGCCATGAGTTCACGCAATGCCTATCTGTCGGAAGATGAGAGGGGCTCGGCCCTGGCCCTCTCTCAATCGCTGCAACGGGCTCAGGCAAGTGTGGCCGACGGTGTGAGAGATGCCGGGCAGTTGATTCGTGAGGCAATTGACTTTATCCGTTCATCTCCCTACACCAACATTGACTATGTGTCCGTCTGCGACCCCGAGACGCTTGAGGATGTGGATCGGCTTGTCGGGCCGACGCTGATGGCCCTGGCCGTGCGCGTGGGCAAGACGCGTTTGATAGACAACAAAATCTTGAAACCCTGACTCTCGCTGAATATTGGGTGGTCTAACTTAATTTCGTGCCGTTCATGAGTATGATCGTCGTTTATATTATCGGCAAACAACCTCGGGATGGGGAGAATCGCTTCTCTTCGGCATCCAATGCCTTTCAGTAGGTATGCCATTTGCGCAGATGGAAATGGCCGTATGCCTGCGTTCAGCGATCCTCCCCATCCCTCCAGCTGTCTTCTGAGGGAATTTGGCTCAACCTTTGAACGTCACCAAGATGTTTAGACGCAAGGCATTTGAAGTTTTGAGGAATGAGGCGTGCTTATTGGTACGCAGCAGTGACGAACCATAAGGATAACGCCGCAGATGGGCGTTTTCCGACAGTCTCATGGAAAGCGATTGATGATACGGACATTTCTAAAATCAAAGATTCATCGGGCTACAGTGACTCAGGTTGACATAGACTATGAAGGGAGTCTCGGTGTCGACGCTGACCTGATGAAAGCGGCGAATATGCTGCCTTATGAAATGGTTCAAGTTTACAGCATAAGCAATGGTGAGCGATTTGAAACATACGTCATACCCGAAGCCGCAGGCTCGGGGACCATTGCTCTCAAAGGGGCAGCAGCTTGGAAAGGTGCCCCCGGAGACTTGATTATCATAACGTGTTATACAACGATAGATGACGAGGATGCAGGGGGCTTTGTGCCCGCCGTCATCCTTGTGGATAAAAACAACAGAATAAGGGAGGACTAACCAGTATGAAGGATTACTTGTTTACTTCGGAATCGGTAACCGAAGGGCACCCTGACAAGGTGGCGGATCAGATATCAGACGCCATTCTGGACGCCATCGTAGAGCAAGATCCAAGGGGCCGGGTAGCCTGCGAGACCCTTGCCACCACAGGCCTCGTTTTCATAGCGGGTGAGATCACCACGACCTGTTACGTGGATATGCCACAGATTGTCCGGGAGACGATTCGCGACATTGGCTATAATTCCTCAACCATGGGGTTTGACTGGGAGACATGCGCCGTTATTACCAGTATTGATCAGCAGTCTGC
>JASFIH010000051.1:0-6637 GCA_050122775.1 Deltaproteobacteria bacterium | reverse complement strand
ATAGAAAGGGAATTTGCTAATGCTGTTACGGAGCACTCGAAGTTCTTCATTGTAGTAGACCCCCAAGACATGAGGACGAGGGCCATTGAGATGACCCTCATCCAAACAGGGGGGTCTCGTTTGCAAGACGATGCAGTCGTTCAAGGATCTTCCAAGACTTCGGAAGCCTTCAGCCAGATGAAGGACAACCTTGAAGATGGGCTTCATGACCTCAAAGAGCAGTTCGAGCAGTTTTTCCAGGATCTCAGGAAGGTCCCAGAGAGCGAGCAGTTCAAAGAGCTTGAAGAGGAGTTGGAGCGTCTTGGAGAAGAAATGGCGCGAGCGGGCAAGTCTGGTCGAGAGAAGATACAGAAGGAGTTGCTACCCCGGCTTAAACAGGAAATGGAAAGGCTGCGAGAGAAGTTACGCAATCTCGGACGGGAAGAAGAACTGGAACCTTTAGAAACCAAGGTCGAAGAACTGACGAAGACGTGACCCTGACTGAAACAGCCTTTCTCGCCAGGGCGGCCACATCCCCTATGATTTGTTTCTCGTCGCGAAGTAGTGAACCAACGGCGCTGTCCACCGTTTGCCTCGTTTCGTTTGCACACCTTCTGCGTTGAGTCTATCCGCTATCTGTTGACAAGTCATCCCCTTGAAGCCGCCCTTTCTCCTACGCCGCATCAGCCTTATTCTTCTGATAACATGCCGTTCTTCCGGAGCGCCCTCCCCGTATCGCCTCACGCTGTCTGCTTTTACCTCGTTTCTGCGAACCCTTCGCCGGGCTGCCTTTAGCTTCTGGACCAGTATCATCTTTTCATATTGCGCGAGGATACCAAACATATGGCGGATTAAGGTGCGGTTTGGATCAGTTGAAGAGAGGTCAGAGCCTTCAGCAGCACTAATCAACCGAACGCCCATCCTTTCGAAATCCCGAATGATCGCTTCTTGCACCATGATGTCAGCGGCTAAGCTATCGAGCCGGTCGACCACCACAGTCTTCACTCCATCTGTGTTCGTCTCGAGATCAACCATCATGCGTGCGAGTTCAGAACGATTCTGCCCGGCCTCTTCTTCCTCCTCTCGATACCAGCAGACGGTCTCCATACCGTTCAAAAAGCAGTAGTTCTCGATCGCATCCCTCTGTGGCCTCATATCGTCCGCGAGAGGACGACCTTGACCAACAGTACCCATATATCCATACGCCTTTATCACACCTGCACCCCACACCTTTCGTAGCAGCCTTGTTGGGCCGTAGCACATTCCCTATAAAGCGTCAACAGTCGTGTTCAACAGAAAAGATTGAAAAGCCAAAGCACCCAGGATAAGGTCTTAGGGGTTCCATGGTACATACGTATGATGACGGGAAACGCGTCCGGACTATTCAGAACAGTGTCGCCTTGGCTGATTTGGCAGGCAGGACGAGAGGAGGCTTTCCATGTTCTTTATAGCATCTGAAGAGACTTATCGGGATGGCGAGGTTATCATCAAGGAGGGAACCTCAGGAGACTGGGTTTATGTCGTTCAATCCGGCAAGGTAGAAGTCTCCAAGATGATTAAAGGCAAGAAATTCATCGTGACAGTACTTGGCCCTGGTGAGGTCTTTGGAGAACTCGGTTTTTTGGGTGGGGTCACGCGGACCGCGACAGTGCGCGCCATTGGTGAAACCGTTGTCGGGGTGATTGATCGCGCGCACTTGGACAAGGAATTCAATAAGCTTTCTTCAGACTTCAGGGCCATTCTGGTGGCCGTGGTCACAAGATTTAAACAGATGGCCGACCGAACCACACAGTTTTCATCTCGCAAAGAAAACAGGGCGGAAAAGGCCCTATCTCTCCGTTACGAGGATCAGCAGTCTCTTGTGGATGCTTACACGGAGAACGTGGGCGGCGGGGGACTTTTCATCAAAACCGAGAATCCGCTTGAACCAGGTGAGCGGTTTCTTCTTACATTGGCGCTGCCAGGCCGTTCCGACCCTATGCAAATCACGTGTGAGGTTGCATGGACGCGGAAACAGGAAGAGGGCGCGGACGACCCCGCCGGCATGGGGGTTAAGTTCGTAAAAATCACGAAAGACGACGACAAGACCCTCAAGAAGCATCTCAGCCCTCAGGCGTGATTCTCATCAACATGGGTTAATGCCGTTCCCCTTACGAGACTCATTATGCTGGTTCTCATGAATATGTCTCGTTTCAGGTGAGGATGCATACCTCCGATCGAGCATCAGGACATGCATTACCACAGAGAGAACGCAGAGAGGTATTTTTTCGTTTGCCGGGAGATGGCGGCAAACGAAAACCCTCAGTCCCGCTTCCAGCGGGAACAAAGACTATCACTTCCCCCGCAGGGGCAGGTTGTTTTTATCCATCGTCATCTCCCGATGGACAAAAAAGAAGAAACCTCTGTGCTCTGTGCCCCAGTGGTGAGCAAATGTCTGTCAAAACACGCCCCCCTTAGGACTGCGGAGTGCTTGCTACAATGAAACAAGACAAGGTTTTACGTTTGAACAATGGTCAAACCGGCGAGAGAGGAGGTTGCCCCCTCCGACCAATCGGAACATACTTAAGAGAACAGCTATAGCTGATGTGCACAATAACGCTTCGTCTCGTGAAGGAGTCTTTAGCCGGTCAGGTGATTTTCACTGTCTGTCCGATCTTGGCCTTGAAATGCCCCTGGGCATCTCCCTGGTTCAAAGAGATCTCCAACAGTCTCCGGCTTCCGAATATGGCAAGAGGTGAGCCGACTTTCACAGCGTCGTATGACTTTGACACTCCTTTGATCGTGAATCTTCCCAGCCTGACCATGACTTGGGCAGACTTTGCATGATGCTTGAACCTTTCAAAGGTTGCCTGATCGATATTTGTCACAAGGTTGCCGAAACGATCAACCGATACGATTGTACCCACAAGTTCAACGCCGGCTGAGACAAAGGGGACCTCAATGTCCAGCCTAAGAAGATCCTCAGGTGAAATCTCCCGTCCGATCCGCCCCATGTCAACACCTTTAGACAGATGTGCGGCTACCGGAGCAAAGATGTCACGACCGTGAAATGTGTCACTCACTGGCTCCAAGAAATATTTGTCATTGCTTACCATGCAAACCTTCTGGACCTTTTCATCCTTAATAACCATCGTCAGCAAGCCATTGTCAGGGGCCAAGAAGAAATGGCCTTCCTGCTTAAGGCAAATAATCTTTCTTTCACCACCCACACCAGGATCGACAACGGCCACGTGAATGGAACCTTTCGGAAAATACCCGAATGAGGTGGCCAGCACCAGGGCAGCCCGCCTGACGTCATGTCTGGGGATGTAGTGGGTTATGTCGACCACGCGAACATCGGGATTCATGGACAGGATGACCCCCTTCATGACACCAATATATTCATCCTGGAGTCCGAAATCGGTCAGTAGGGTTATGATGGGAATATTCTTCTTGTGGGAGCCAGTTTTGCGGCAAGCGACCATATTAAATTCCTGTCATGTGTTGAGAAAGGTATACCTGACTATCTGATGTACTACCGGGCTCTTTGGTCGATATTGGTGCCCCTGCAAAGACTTATGATGAAGCTTTATTTGAAAAGCCCTTGTTGAACCGGGAGACCAAAATGTCGGTAGGCTTCTTCTGAGACCTTTCGGCCAGATGAGGTTCGGGTTAGGAATCCGATCTTCAATAAATACGGCTCAACAACGTCCACGAGGGTGTCGGACTCCTCCTGCAAGGTGGCAGCAATGGCCTCTATCCCAACGGGACCGCCCTTGTAAAAGTCAATAATCGTCCTCAAAAATTTTCTGTCAAGCGCTGTTAGTCCCCTTTCGTCAACCCCTTCCAATGCCAACGCTTCCTGAACCGTCGCCTTATGGATGACCCCATCTCCCCGCACTTGGGCAAAGTCGCGTACCCGCTTCAAGAGCCTGTTTACGATTCTGGGTGTTCCTCGTGAACGTTGGGCGATCTCAAAGGCACCGTCGTCATCCATGGTTACATTCAACAGGGCAGCCGAACGCTTGGCAATGCGAGCCAGGTCATCTTCAGCATAGAAATCAAGGATCCTGAATATCCCGAACCGCTCACGCAGTGGCGGCGAAAGGGAGCCTGCCCGGGTCGTGGCCCCCACCAAGACAAATTGTTCCAGCCGATAACGATGACTCCTGGCATGAATGCCTTTGTCAAAGATGAAATCGACCGCAAAGTCTTCCATGGCGGGATAGAGGAACTCTTCCACCACCCTGGGAAGACGGTGAATCTCATCGATGAAGAGCACGTCCCCTCCCTCCAGGTGCGTGAGTATGCCCAGCAGGTCCCCTCCCTTCTCAAGGGCCGGCCCAGAGGTCACGGTGATATTGACACCCATCTCCTCAGCAATAATGTGGGCAAGGGTTGTCTTGCCCAAACCAGGGGGGGCGTGAAAAAGGATATGATCCAGAGGTTCTTTTCGCTTAAGCGCTGCCTCAATGGCGATTTTGAGGGTCTCCACCACTTTTGCCTGCCCCACATATTCTTTCAGGCGCCTGGGCCGCAGGCTGATAAAATCTGAATTCTCCTCCATGTCTACAAGCCCAGAGGAGACTATCGTGTCGACGCTGCCATCGAGACCGCTCTCAGGCGGTTTCCGCCTTCCCATTACGCGCCTTCCCCGCGATAGACTTCTTCAAACAGTTCTTCTGGTGTGGCAATGTGCTTGTTTCTGTTTAAGGCCGCTCGAATCAACTCCTTGGCCTCTTTCATCGTATGCCCAAGCTGTTTTGAAAGCACGTCCTCCACCTGCTTGATGAAATCTTCAGAACCAACAGCCTCCGCAGGTTCTTCAGCCTGCCGGATCAAGGCAAACTTGGCTACCTTGCCCTCCAGGGTAGCCAAAATCTTCTGTGCTGTCCTGTTTCCGATCCCCTTTAACCGCTTAAGAAAAGCGGCGTCCCTCGATTCAATGGCCCTGGCAATATCGCGAACCGGCACGGCGAGGGCCTGGACCGCCTTCATGGGCCCGATATCTTCGACTGAAATGAAATGACGGAAGAATTCGCGCTCGACCTCAAGGTTGAAGCCAATCAAGGTTGGCTTCGGCTGCCGCTCGGTCTGGTGATAGTAAATATACAGGGCAACGTCATCTCCGACCTTCTTGGCATGAAAAGTCTTTCTGACGGAGGCAGGCAGGAGTATTTCGTAACCAATCTGGTTGTTAAGCAGGAGTATTCGATCCTCATCCTTCTTTAACAGCTTTCCTTCCAGGTATCCAATCATCTTCTGACCCCACTATGAGGCTTGCCTGAACATCCCAACCAGGGCAATTGCTATAGCGTCAGATGCGTGTGACGGCGTAATCGCTGTATCCCGTTTTAGGAAATGTCTGACCGCTCGCTCCATCTGCCTTTTGCTGGCGTTGCCATTTCCGGTCAACACCCGCTTGATCTCCCGAGCAGGGAACTCCTTTGCCGCAACTCCGCACTGAGAAGACGCCAAGAGAATGACGCCGCACACCTTGCCAAGGGCAATACCCGATTTTGGATATCGCTTCAGAGAAAAAATGTCTTCAATGGCCATCAGGTCGGGCTTTGTGGAATGAAGAATGGAACAAAGTTCGGAAAAAATGTGGTGAAGCCTGTCAGGCAAAGTCTCGGCCTTTGAAGTTCGGATGGTGCCGAAAGAATAATCCCTAATCTGGGAACCAGACCCCCGGACTATCCCAAAACCTGTCTCGGCCAGCCCAGGATCTATCCCGATAACCTTTTGTGCTGATTTCAAATTAAGGTTTCGGCCCTGTCAATCATTTGAGCGGCCGGGGAGTTTCTCGGAACGACTTGACAGAAACCTTTCGTTTTTGCGGGATCTAGCTTTGGGGAAAACCGCAGCCATCGGAGTGAAGAGAAATACCTCGACCGCTGAATTATTTCAATGTTTTCAACTTGTTCTTCGCGACGTTGGCCTCATTTGAATCCGGAAACTTTCGTATCAATTCCTTCAAAATGAGCCCTGCATTCGCATTGTCACCGAGATTGAGAAATGCCAGCCCCTGCTTCAGCAAAGCGCTGGGGGTCTTGTCTCCTTTGGGGTAGTCCTCAATCACTTTTTGGTATTCCAAGATGGCCTTTTCGTACCACTTTTCGTGGTAATAGATCTCCCCGAGCCAAAACTGGGCACTGTCAGCCATCTCGGACTTCGGATACTGTTTCAAGAAGGATCGAAACAATTCGCGAGCATTTTCATACTCGCCCTGCTCGAAGCGCTTCTTGGCTTTGGCAAACAAGGCCTCGGGAGATTCCTGCACTCCCTTGTCTTCCTCCGCCGTGTCATCCTGGCTAACATCCGGCTTAACGGCCTTTTCTTTGGGCTCCATCCCCAGGTATCGTTCTATGCCGGCGACCCGATCCATGGTGCTTAAAAGGGACTCCTCCAGACGCTTCCCACCGTATTGGTTTCGCTCCAGTTCTCCGCGAAGTTGCCCAATTTCATCTCTCAGGTCACGCACAGCGGCGTGAAGTTCGGCATGTCTGCTGCGAGCGTCCTGTTCAACTTTCGCTTGATCTTCGCGGAAGCTTTCAAATTCAGACCGAAGCGCCGCTCTCTCTGACTTGGCCGACCGTTCAGAGGATATCACCCGGTTGTTGAGTGCCACCAGGTCATCTTGGAACGCGCACCCGCCTGACCACATAAGGGGTGCTGT
>JASFIH010000050.1:0-6693 GCA_050122775.1 Deltaproteobacteria bacterium | reverse complement strand
GAATGCAGATGGTACGGTCACAGACCGAGCGACGAATCTCGTTTGGCAACAAGCAGGTTCAGATTATCCTATGACCTGGCATGAAGCCCACGGGTATGTCGAACAGTTGAATCGCGCGCATTTTGCAGGCCGCACCGACTGGAAGCTTCCTACAATCAGTGAACTCATGTCGTTGCTCACGGATGTTCCCAGGGCAGGCGATCTTTGTATTGAGCCGATATTTGATCGCAGGGAGAGATGGCTCTGGAGCTCAGATCGACGCTCATTTGTAGCAGCCTGGTATGTCAGCATAGACCTCGGTTACGTTGCCTGGCAAGATTTCAGCTGCTACTACTACGTGAGGGCTGTATGCTGGCACAAATAGCCGGCTCCTGGGTTTGTTCAAGCACTTGACAAGCGCGATGATGCCACCTAGTGTTGGGGAGGAATTCGCAGGCGTTGTATGGGAGGTCAACAATCACCTCAATAGCTATTTTAAAACCCCATCTAACGCCCGATGGCTACGTTGAGAACCTCTTCAAAATGCTCACATACTCTCGTGTATGCTGCGCTTTTTCATCGGTCCTCGCCTTGCCATCGAACGCGATCTGAGGTTTTGAAATAGCTTATAGGACCTTTAGACACATGCTTTGAAAGGAGGACACCATGATTTACAGACTCTTGGCGTATCTGGACAGGCGGTTTGGCATTGAACGGGCAAAGGCACACTGTGATATTCCATGTGGCATCTATGATCCCATCACTGCGCAGATTGCAGCCCTGACAGTTGTTCGAATGATTGACCTGATGAACGATTTGGAGAGTAAGCATCCTGGTGGGGGGCTGGATGCGCAAAACAGTATCGGCCGTTACGTGGCAGTGAAGGAAGAACACGCCGAGAAGGCCAAGCACGAAATCCGGGTTATTTGGGGCGATTATATAAAGGCCCAGCATATCGAGAAATACCCGGAACTGCACGGACTGGTGCAGAAAATTATGCAGCTTGGTTCGAAAAGCCGGCAGACGACGGATCGAGAGACGGCCGTTGAGTTTGTGGAGGCCATTAATAAGTTCGCGGAGATTTTCTGGGCGACAAAGGATGTCAGCGTCAAGCGAGCCAAGGCACCGTACGCTCCGGCGCTGGAAATGGTCTACCCCGACCTCTAATGTTTCAGATCATCAAGGTTTCAGGCGGAAGCCTCCTACCTGACTACCAAGAGGGGGACTTTGTGTTGGTTGGCAAGGCCCCTTGCTGTTTGTGTTCGGTGAGGCAGGGAGATGTGGTAGTATTCAGGCATCCTTCCCATGGTAAGATGATTAAGAAGGTTGCCCGTGTTTCGCCGGATGGGGAAGTGTTCCACGTGGTGGGGACGCACGAGAACAGCGTTGATAGCCGGCACTTTGGCGGGGTCAGGAAAGGCGAACTTATCGGGAAGGTGATCTGGCATATACGCAGGCCGTTCCGATGAGCGTCTGGTGCCAGGGAGGTCCGTTTTCTAGTTTCCATCCATAAATGGCCCTTTTTCCTCTGAGCAGCGTTCTCCGCGGGTTTGTGCCTGCGACGTACACTGAGTACGCCTCGGCGCAAACCCTTGTGCGGCCTTGCTCAGAGAAAAAACTGCCGCTTTATGAATTGGAAACTTACGCCAGTGTCCATTGATTGTTTCAGAGTCGTGGGTCGTGGATGGAAACGAGCTAGCAAACACAACGGGCATGTGCTGTGAAGTCGTCTACGTCATCAGTGGGCCTTCCACTGGCGAAGACGCTTCCTTTTTCAGGACATCTTTCATTCTGTCGAAGTAGAGCAGCGTAGAGCCTAAAATGGCAAAGGGCATGATCAGGACACCAAAGAAAGGGATGAGGAGAGGGCATCCAAATCCAAACAGGGGCACCTTGTGTCGCCATACTGCTCGAAGCCGATCCCTCAGAAGTGGGCAGTCCTTTGAAAGTGAGAAATCGACATAATCCCAGGCTATAAAGATTGATGCCACCACGAAGGCCAGTACCGCTCCCACCAAGGGGATGAAGAGCAGCGGCAAGGGGACCACAACCATGAGCATGGCTTTCTTAATTTCCTCTTTCATGATTGTGAGCACGCCTTTTCCAGGGGAGGTTTCCTGCTCGGGGCCGGTATGCTGGTAATATGATTTCTTGTACTTGGTACTGATATGGTCGTAGATTGGCGAGGCGAGTACATTGGACAGTAAAAGAAATGTATAGAGCATGACCACGAGAACGACAAGGTAAAGCAGAACCTTTACGACATGCACGTACGCCCAGTAAAGCCATCCCATCAACGTTGAGGATTCCCCGGTTTCAACATGCCACACCATGCGCAACATATCATCTGCATAGAGGGTGAACACATAGAATGCGAAGATGTATAATATTAGGGTGACAAGAAAAGGAAGCATTGATAGAGCAAGGAGGGAGGCGTGACCAAAGCCAAAACGAATACCCCTGATATGGAATTTCAAGCCTTCGGAGAAAGCTCTGACGGGCGCGAACATTGGCGACCTCCGGTCGTTTTTAGGGCCAGGTTAAGTAGCTATTTCAGAACCCCATCTACGGTAGTTCTCAAAAATATGTTCTGATTGGTCTGAGGGTGCACGCCTCCGCTCTCGCCGGTTTGACCATTGTTGAGCCTTCTCATGGCTCGCTCCGCTAAAAATGCAAAAACTTGTCCCGCCTTGCGGGACTCAGACAGTTTGCATTTTGACGCTTCGCCTCGCCAAGAAGGCTTAACAAAATGATCAAAATGGCTCGATCGGAGGCGTGCGCCCCCATCTGTAATGGAGCGTATTTATGAGAACCAGCATAATGCCCGATGGCAGCGTTGAGGACCTCCTGAAAATGCTCACACACTCCCGTGTATGCTGCGCCTTTTCATCGGCCCTCGATTGGGTGCCATCGAACGTCACTTGAGGTTTTGAAATAGCTTCAAGCAACAGCGCCGGAAAAGTGAAGCCTCCCCGTGCTTTCGCAGGGGCCCTGCGTGGATCAGGCCGGTCAACGGATACGCGTTCGCATGAAGTGTGGGCGAGAGTTGAGGAGCCGACAAGGAAAAGAGCCTGAGGATCGGGGAAAAGACGACCGGGTGCAGCCAGGCTTAAGCAGCATCCGAATAATCAACCCGTTCTTTTAGTTCCTTGCCGCATTTGAAAAAAGGGAGCTTCTTTGGCTTCACTTCAATGGCATCGCCGGTCTTTGGGTTCCTTCCGACATATCCCCTATAGTGCTCAACGTGGAAGGAGCAGAACCCCCGCATTTCCACTCTGTCTTCGCGTGCAAGGGCGCCGGCCATTTGGTCAAAAAAGAGTTCAACGACCTGTTCGGCCTTTACCCTACTAAGACCGCTTTCGTTCCTCAAAGCCTCCACCAGTTCTGCCTTGTTCATCTCAGCCTTCTCCTGCGTTCAGGTGGGAAGATCAGGCTGCTGTTGGCCGAACCCCGCGTCTGAGAAGTGTGGCCTCAAAGAGATACGGATGGCACCGCACTCCACGAGCGACCCCATTTCCCGAGTCTGTCGATCGGCTAACAAGCAAGATGCCAGGTGCACCAATGCTTAGCCTGCGGTTAGCAATTCACCTTGTATCAGCTATCTTTGGTTGAATCAAGAGCTTAGAACGGGTTTGTGGCTTCTAAGGTGTTATAGGAACTTCCAACAACATGTTGCGAGTCTACAGTTCCTCGTCGCCGGTCTTCAGATGTTCCAGGACTTGGTCGACGACCCTTTCAAGCCGGAGGGACTGATCGAATATGATTCTGGTGTATTGTCTCACCCGGTCCGGCGAGCACTTCCTGGCGTGGGCCAGTCGGGCAAACCCTCCAATGGCCATGAGGGGATTCCTCAACTCATGCATTAGTTGAAAGGCCACTTTATTGGCAAAATCAAGCACTTCCCTTCTTTTTTCAGCTTGGTAGAGCCGCCTCTTTTCTATGAGCCGTGCTACGCATAGACGGATGTCCCATCGCCTGAATGCCTTCCTTAAGAAATCATAGGCCCCTACCTTGATCGCCTGAACAGCCTTATTATAGTCTCCGGATCCCGTGATGAAGACAATGTCGGACCCGGGATACCTCTCCCTGAAGTGCCTGGAGAACTCAAGCCCGTCCATGTTTGGCAAGGCGATGTCTATAAATGCAAAGTCGTAGTCGTCGCCATTCATGGAAGCCAAGGCCTGTATCGGGTCCAAGAAGACTTCGCATTCCACACCGGATTCCTCCAAGATGGAGGCGATGAATTCACAGACTGCCTTGTCGTCATCCAAGACAACAGCTTTCATGGGATACCTTCAGGCGAGCCAATGGGTGCCTTTTCAATTGTGTGGGCTCGCATGACAACGATTCGTCAAACTTTTCTTTCGTATGCGTGTAATGACTGAACCATGCAAGTCCGGTGCCAAGTTGCTGGTGACAACCCATGCTTCCCGCCTGCTTGGCCAGGCCCCGAACTCGCGTTGAGCAGGTTTGGGGGGCCGTGTCAATAGGCCCAAGTCTCAATGCTGTTTCAAGGTCTCTTGCAAAAACAGGGTCGCCAGGAAGGCAATGAGTGCGCAAACGAAAAGGGCGAAGAACGCTTCCTGGTAACCAGCCAAGGTGAAGGCACCCTCCACCCGTCCCTGGCGCTCAAGAAGATATCCGAACACAGGCTGAAAAACCGCCCCTCCGGCGAAGGGGAAGAGATTCACCAGTCCGGTAGATGTTCCCGCCATCTGTATAGGAAAGAGTTCTTTGGTGGTTGTGAAACCGATGACCACAATAGCGCTGGAAAAGATGCCGAGGCCCAGGGTCAACAGGTAAAGGATTGGGAGGGATAGACCGTCTGTGCGGAAGGCCAAAAGAGCAGTCAGACAAAGCACCAGAAAACTGGACAGCACCAGTACGGGTTTGCGCGCCCGAAGGATGCGATCAGAGACAAAACTGAGCAAGGGGCTTCCCACGATCATGCCCACGGCGATCATGGAGAGAATCTCGCCTGCCTTGGCCTTGCTAAGCCCATAAACCTGCATCAGGTAAGGGCCGCCCCAAAGCCCGCCGAATGAAAAGAAAACAGCGCAGTCGAAGAAGAACCAGATTGCTACGGGCCAAAACCGGGGGTATGTGACGACCTTCCTGATCCCAAGCAGAAGCCCTGTTGATGGCGGTGCCGGGCCCGAGGACTCGGAAGGGGAAGGCCAACCCAGATCTGCGGGCCGATCTCGGACAAAGAGCCAGACAAGAATTCCAAGCAGCAGGGTGAAAATTCCGACGACCACAAAGGAAAGTCTCCAGCCCATCCAATCGCTGAGGAGGGCCAGGGGCTTGGCGGCAGTCAGCGAACCCAGACCACCCATGGCCATGAGTATTGCTGTCATGGTGGCGAATTCCCTCACGCGGAACCATTCTGCGAGTATCTTCATGGTGGGCACAAACAGCATAGACACACCCAGCCCTACAAGGGTCCGTCCCAGAATGGCCCAGAAGAGTGAAGGCGCGAGGCCCAGCAATAGAGATCCCACAAAGGCGATGCCAAAGAAGAGGGTGATGGACCGTCGGGGGCCCCACGAATCGGAAAGAAGACCGGCGGGAAGCTGCATGAGCGCATAGGGATAGAAGTAGGCCGAACCCAGCAGGCCTAAGAGGGTTCCTCCAGCGCGGAGATCCTCCATCATATCCACCGCGACCACAGCCGGACAGAGACGGTGGAAGTAGACCAGGATGTAGCCAAAGGCCAGGACCCAGAAGATGAGCCAACGGTAGCGCAATGCCTTGTCCAGGGAATCAGACATCGCACCACTCCTGCAATTTTGGCCAGTGGCCGGTACCCAAATCAATGGCCAGTGGGGTATCGCTGCGCGTGCATCTTGCGTCTGATCCAAAGAATGGGCACAGGGGCATGATCTTCAGGGGGCTTATCCCGGCTTCTGGCCCACGCCCAGCATGCGACAATTCATGAAGCCATAGTCGCCCGTGCCATGGTGGGGGGAAAAGTTGGTGTGCACGTTGATCCGTTTGAATCCCGCCTCTTCGAAAAGGGCTCCAACGGTCTGCGGCTCATAAAGTCGCAGAGCATAGGTGCAGTCGCGGACCAACCCTTTTTCTTTGCTCACAACCACTTCGCGAGAGCAGAGGACATTGTCCTTAAGATCACGGTGGCGGCAGACCATAATATCTGTGCCGATCTCATGCCAGGCGTTCGGGCTGAATGAATCCTTAATGGCCTTGCCGTCTGTCACGTCGATCAGAATCCAGCCGCCTGGTCGCAGAAGACGGTTGGCCTCAGCCAGAATCTGCCCATCAGCAGCGGGATCTTGAATGTAGCCGAGAGAGTTGCCCATGATAATCACGTGGTCAAAGCTCTCGGGAGGCAGTCCCGTGCTTCTGGCGTCTGCCTGTATGCACGGCATTTGGTAACTGCACCTGATGGCCCACGACCTGGCGTAGTCCACCAAGTATTCTGAATAGTCCACCAGGGTGCACCGGGTTATACCCCTGGCGCACAATGCCAGGCTATGGCGTCCATGGCCGCCGCACAGATCCAAGATTGCATGCTCCGGGTGTATCGGGAGGAGCTTGCAAATGAGGTCAACCTCGCGGCGTGTGATGTCGTCGTCGCACACCGAACGGGCGTCCGTGATGAGATAGACGTCGTCGAACATGGTCTTCCACCAGTCGGGGTCCACCTTGATACTCACGGTCCCTCCGGGGGGGTCTGAAAACTGAATAGCCCGT
>JASFIH010000049.1:0-6731 GCA_050122775.1 Deltaproteobacteria bacterium | reverse complement strand
CAGCTCAACCCTGAACTGTTTATCATGGCGCGCGCAGGCGAAGAGCAGGCAGAAAAGAAGATGACCGCGGCAGGCGCCAACAAAGTTGTCTGCCCTTATCGTCTCGGGGCCCACCGAATGGCCCAGACCATACTGACCCCAACGGTTACAGACTTTCTCGAACTCACATTGATGGGTACCAGCCGCGACATTCAAATGGAGGAGATGCCCGTTGGCCCTTCGTCAAATCTGATCGACGTGGCCCTAAAGGATTCTGGAATCCGTCAAGAACTCAATCTGATCATTGTGGCTGTGAAAAAACCAACAGGAGATATGCTCTTCAACCCTTCGTCGCTAACCCAACTCCAGGCGGGTGACACCGTTATCACCATTGGTGAAACAAACAATCTGGGGCGGCTCAGAAAAATTCTGGACCCTGCGTACCAAGAGCCCTGACCAGCCTAAGGGAAGACAGTCCCTGGCGCCTCGGCGGAGGCCGCAAGGAGGGCTGTCCACACTCCACACCCAACGCCTCCGTGTATCAAATCTTGTAGATAATGCGCTCTTCCGTAATGATGATGTCTGTGTATCGGTCGTGGGGTTCCATGGGGATCTGAGGGACTATTTGACACTCAAATGCGAGGGCAACTTTCCGTGTTGTGATATCGAGATCGGGTATAAGTCGGTCATAAAAGCCGGTGCCGTAGCCAATGCGACCGCCACGTTCGTCAAAGGCAATCCCCGGGATGATAGCCAGATTGATATGTTCCACGGGAATGTGCTTGCACCGCTGAGCGATCGGTTCACGGATTCCCCGATATCCCGGTCGCACATCCCGGTCCAAGTCATCAACCTTCAGCGGGACAATCTGCATCTTTTCTTGGTCAATTAAGGGCAGGGCAATAATCTTCTCGAGTTCCAGGGCCCTTCGAATCATCGGTTCCGTGTCCACCTCGCTCTTCTGACTCAAGTAGAACAGAACAATCCTGGATTCCAAGAAATTGGCAAATTCAAAAAGCCGTCCCATGATGGCCTTACTCTTTTGAACGTGTTTCTTTTTAGAAAGCCCATCACGCCGAGCGAGCGTACTTTTTCTAATTTCAGATTTTTTTGCCCTTATGTCTTCCATGCGACATCTCCGCCCGGCAATAAATTTTGGCTCCTATAGCAGGAATTTCCAATTAAGTCAAGTAATAATAATCATTGACTAAATTCTAGGGTCATGGTAGTTGTTCTGCCGTGTTGGACATCAAATTCATGCGACAAAATGTTGAACGTGTGGAGGCCTCGCTCCGCAAACGCGGACAAGCGTATGACCTTCACCCTTTTTTGGAGTGTGACGCCAAGCGCCGGGCCATCCTTCTCGAAGTTGAAGAGCTGAAACACGAGCGCAATAGGGTCTCCGGACTCATCGCCCAGATGAGCAAGGAAGAACGAGACGCCTCTAACCTGATCGCGCAGATGCGCGATGTATCCCAGAGAGTCAAGACGCTAGACGAAGAGCTGTCCCGGCACGAAGAAACCCTCCACGCGATCTTGATGGATCTGCCCAACCTTCCCCATCCATCTGTGCCCACGGGAAAAGACAGCGAGGACAATGTGGTCATCAAGAAGGTTGGTGAGGCTCGCTCCTATGACTTTCAACCGCTGGCGCACTGGGACATCGGGGAGAGGCTCGGGATTCTTGACTTCGAGCGTGCAGCCAAAATTGCCGGGACCCGCTTTGCCTTATACATGGGCCTGGGAGCCAGGCTTGAGCGTGCGCTGATCAACTTCATGCTGGACGTTCAGACCAAGGAGAACGGGTACCTGGAAGTGCTGCCGCCCTTCATGACAAATCGGGCCAGTACCACAGCCACTGGCCAACTTCCCAAGTTTGAAGAAGATCTGTTTAAACTCGAGGGGTGGGACTATTATCTGGTGCCCACAGCTGAAGTGCCGGTCACGAATATTCATCAGAACGAAATCCTTGATGAAGAGGACCTTCCCAAACGCTATGCAGCCTATACGCCATGCTTCCGCTCTGAGGCCGGCTCCTATGGCAAGGATACGCGGGGACTCATCAGACAGCATCAGTTTAATAAGGTCGAGTTGGTCAAGTTTACTACCCCGGAGACCTCGTACGATGAGCTTGAAGGACTACTGTCAGACGCTGAAATGATCCTCCAGCGCCTTGAACTGCCTTATCAGGTGGTGGTGTTGTGCACGGGTGATATGGGATTTTCCGCAGCCAAGACGTACGATATCGAGGTCTGGATGGCAGGGCAGCAAAAGTACCGGGAGATCTCTTCTTGCAGCAATTTTGAGGATTTTCAGGCCAGGCGGGGTAACATTCGCTTCCGAAGGAAGGGGAAGAAGGGAACCGAGCTGGTGCATACGCTGAACGGATCAGGACTGGCTGTGGGCCGCACGGTGGTAGCCATTCTTGAGCATTGTCAGCAAGAAGATGGCTCGGTTGTCATCCCGGAAGCGCTGAGGCCGTATATGGATGGGGTGGAGAGGATAAGAAGTGCCTAAAGTGCGCTAAAGTGCCTAGAGTGCGCTGGAGTGTCTAAAGTGCACTAGAGTGCATAGAGTGCGTCTAGAGTGCGCTAGAGTTCCTGAAATGCCGGGAGTGCAATACGGTGGTCCGAGGCGAGCTTAAGATCATCTATGGATAACAAGGAGTTTGCTGAGAAGCTGGAAAAGCGAACTCGGGAGTTTGCAGTCCGGATTATTCGGCTGTCATCCAAATTGCCAAATTCACCAGAAGGCAGTGTCGTACGAAGACAGATTACCGCTTCTGGAACGTCTATTGGTGCTAACTACCGTGAGGCCAATCGCGCAAGAAGCAAGGCCGATTTCAAAAGCAAAATCCGCATTTGTGCAAGCGAAGCCAGCGAAACAGAGTACTGGCTCGAAGTCATTGGAGAGAGCAAGATGCTGCCATGGAAGCAGATCAACGAATATCACAAGGAATGTGGTGAACTCCTTGCAATGTTTACTTCAATTGCTGCAAAGTTATAAGAGCCATTTGTGTCCACTTCTGTTGACTTTCGCTCGCTTTCGTCCATCATACACACGCGTCAAACTTTAGTTCACTTTAGTTCACTTTAGACACTTTAGGCATTTTAACGCACTTTAGGCACTCTTACTATGAAACTCGAAGCATTCCCCGAACATATCCAAGAACACCTGATTCCTGCCGTCTCCGGCCACGTGGTGTACCGGTGCCTCCGGTGTGAGACGGAGTATAACATCGATCGCCTTCTCTACACGTGTCCTGCCTGCCAGAGTGTCCTCCTCCTCACAGACCGCGCCTTTCAGCGTCTGAAAGAGATCCCTTCAAACACCTGGCACGAGATCTTTGACTACCGCCGGATGCTGAATATCCCGGCCCTGCGGGGGATCTATCGATACCACGAGTTTATCGGACCCATGATGCCGCTTGAAGCAGTTGTCTACCTGGGCGAAGCACACACGCCCATGGTTGAGGCAAACGCATACCTGCAGGATCGGGTGGGGGCCCGCTTTTACTTCAAGAACGAAGGTCAGAACCCAAGTGCCTCATTCAAAGATCGGGGAATGGCGAGCGCCCTGAGTTACATTAATCTGCTCGTCAAGACGGGCAAGCTGTCTGACGTACTGGCCGTATGCGCTTCAACCGGCGATACCTCAGCCTCGGCCGCGTTGTATGCGGCGTTTCTTCAGCCAGTGGTGAAGTCTGCCGTACTGCTTCCTCACAAGAAGGTCACATCTCAGCAGCTGGCCCAGCCGCTGGGCAGCGGCGCCGTGGTCTTTGAGATCCCGGGTGTGTTTGACGACTCCATGAAAGTCGTTGAAGCACTGTCCGAACAGTACAACGTGGCGCTTCTGAATTCGAAGAACGCATGGCGCATATGGGGCCAGGAGTCGTACTCCTACGAGATTGCCCAGGACTTTGACTACAACATGCACCACAGGGTCATCATCGTGCCCATTGGCAATGCCGGTAATGTCACAGCCATTATCAGCGGTTTCTTAAAATTCTTTGAGGTTGGTGTCATTGACCGACTTCCCAAGATCATTGGCGTGCAGTCCACCCACGCCAACCCCGTCTATCGATACTACCTGGAGCCAGAGCGAGAAAAACGACATTTCGTACCTGTGAAAGTGCGGCCAAGTGTGGCCCAGGCAGCCATGATCGGCAACCCCGTCTCCATGCCTCGGGTGATCCAGCTGGTAGAAGCGTACAATGAAAAAGCCGGGCAACAGGCGGTGTTCTTTTCAGAAGTGGAGGAGCAGGCAATCATGGACTGGCAGCTCACCGCCAACCGCAACGGGCACATCGCTTGCACCCAGGGAGGTGAGACGTTGGCGGGGTTGCTTGAGGCAATAGGGCGGGGCGTTGTGACCAAAGACGATGTGGTGGTCCTGAATGCCACGGCCCATGCGCTGAAATTTTCCGGTTTCCAAGCCATGTATCTTGAGGACCGCTTTCCCCCGGAATTCGAGATAAGCCCCCGGAAGGAGCTTCAGAATGCCCCCCGGCTGGTGCGTCCCAAGGACCTGGATGCGGTTCCCACTGCGGACGAACCCCTGGAGGGAGAAGCATTTGATCGGTTTGTGCAGCGGACAGCCGAGGCCATAGCTGAGGCGCTCGCATTGCCCGCTCGAAAGCGGTAACGCATAATGTTGGCCGTTTTCGTTTTAAACGATTTAATGACTATTAAATAACTTAATAGTTTACTATACGGAGATCTTTCCTACAAAGGACCCCGTGCACACATGTAACCACTTGATATCATAGCTTAAAAATGCCTGAAAACCACCCTTGACATATCATGGCACGAAACTTGCCACTGTGACAACCAAGGAGAAAAGACAATGAGAAAGGCAGAGGGCCTGACCCTTGTGGAACTCATGGTAGCCATTGCGATTCTTGCCATCTTTGCTACGGTCGCAATTCCAAGCTTCAACTACTACTTGCCAAAGGCGAGGGCCAGTGGTGCTGGCAGGGAACTCTTCACAGAGTTACAGTGGGCCAGGCAGCGGGCAATAGCCAGAAACAACGATTTTGTCATAGTCTTCAACACCAGCAATGACAGCTACACGATCTACGATGATCAGGACAACGATTTCAGCACTGTCGGTGCGGAATCAGGCGAAGAGGTCAAGACAATTCATATAGGCGACCACTTTAAGGGCATCGGGTTCGGTTATATTGCAGGGAACAATCCGAGTGGGAACCCGATAACGGGTGAGGTGACCTTTGCTGGCGATAATTTCACGTTCAGAGCGACAGGACTGGCCAACAAGAGCGGGGCTGTCTATCTGATTCCCAGGGACGATCTGGGTACTTCCAGAAAAGACCGGCAGAGGGCTATCACGGTGTTGGTAAGCGGACGCGTGAGGCTGTATGCACACAATGGGACCACGTGGCAGTAAGGACACGTCCTGCATTCGTGGCACGTAGGGACCTTAATCTTGAGGGAAAAGGGAGTCATCTGATCATGCATGCAACGCCAAGGAAGAACACGAAGCATTCTGCCAATGGGTTTACCTTGCTTGAGGTCTTGATTGCCATCGTGGTCCTGTCCTTCGCCATGCTGGCCATGGCTACTCTTGTGACCTCTATCATGAGCTACAACAAGTTTGCAGACCACGTAACAAAGGCCACGACCCTGGCTGAGGACAAGCTGGAGGAATTTCGAAACGCCGACTTTTATGACATTGCGAGCTCAGCAGCGAATGAGACAGTCGATACCTACTATACAAGATACTGGGACGTGTACGCCGCGGAGCCGCCGGGCATTGGAGATGCAAAGACCATTTATGTCACGGTAGAATTTGACTGGCAAAACAGCACCCACAAAGTCGAGCTCGCTACGATCATTATCAAATAAGACCGATTACCTTGGGCCATGACCAAGAAAGGAGATACCAATGAAGTCTGAAAAGGGGTTCACACTCATAGAAATCTTGATAGCCATTGTGGCTTCCCTGATCGTACTGGGTGCCATTGCCGGGGTTTTCATTTTGCAGGAAGACAAATACGACCAGGAAGACCAGATCGTTGACATGCAGGAAAATGCCAGGGCCGGTATGCAGATAGTGCTCCAAAAGCTTCGCATGGCAGGCTACGACCCTGCCGGTACTTCTGGCGCGGGGCTTGTTTCCGCAGATTCGGACAGCATTCGGTTTACCATGGACCTGAACGGGGATGGGGATGTGGACGATACCAATCCGGACGAGGATATCACCTTTGACCTGGACACAACCGATGTGCAACTCGAGATGGACAATCAGCCGGTGGCCGAGAATATCCCGCCAGGCGGCCTGGTCTTTACGTACTATGACAGTCATGACAACCAGTTGACCACACCTTTGAGCGCGGATGCCATGGAGGATGTCACGCGCATCACTGTCCAGCTGACAGCCAGGACCGAAAAACCGGACCCAGACTACCCAGGAGGTTACCGGACGAGGACACTCACCTCTGATGTGCTGGTGCGAAACCTGGCCCTGAGCGCTGGCACGACCTCTGCCACAACAACCTCTGGGAGCACCACATCAGGGACCACCACAGTAGGGACGACCACACTGGGGACAACGACAGTGGGGACGTCTTCAGCAGAGACAACCACAGCGGGGACAACGACAGCAGAGACCACGACAATAACAACCACGACCGAAGAGGGTACCACCGAGACCACAACAACCACGGAACCCGCGGATACGACCGGTCCTGAAATCATCCATATGCAGCAAAACCCTCCTGGCGGACAGATCAT
>JASFIH010000048.1:0-6753 GCA_050122775.1 Deltaproteobacteria bacterium | reverse complement strand
TGGACACAACGGAGGACCTACGCTATATCTCGGCGGGGTCCTTGCCGCGTCTCGCTGCAATCGTTTTGCGACTGCGCAGCTGACCCAGGCCCTTAAGCGTGGCCTTTACGACATTATGGGGATTGTTAGAACCTATGCACTTGGTCAGAACGTTCTGCACACCCGCAGCTTCTACCACGGCCCGAACCGCACCCCCGGCAATAACGCCTGTTCCCTCGGCAGCAGGCTTCAGTAAGACCAGGCCCGCGCCATATTTCCCCATAACCTCATAGGGAATAGTCTGATTCACCAGGGGGATTTCAATCATATCCTTCTTGGCACGCTCAATTCCCTTACGAATAGCTACGGGAACCTCGTTAGCTTTGCCTAAGCCACTTCCCACCTTGCCATTGCCATTTCCGACGACCACGACAGCGCTAAAACCAAAACGGCGACCCCCTTTAACAACTTTGGCGGTTCGGCTGATATGGACTACCTTTTCTATAAGCTGAATTTCCTCTATGTCTGCGCCAAGCAAGAGCCTTCCTCCTCCTTAGAAATCGAGACCTGCTTCACGAGCCCCTGTGGCAACCCCTTGCACACGGCCGTGATACGAATACCTATTGCGGTCAAACACTACCTTGGAAAGCCCTTTTTCCATGGCTCTTCGCGCCACAAGCTTTCCCACAAACTTTGCCGCTTCAACCTTTCCACCAGACTTTGCATGCTCTCGCGCTTCCTTATCAAGCGTGGAAGCCGAGGCCACCGTATGACCCGTTGCATCGACCACAATTTGAGCGTAGATATGCCTTGCACTCCTGAAGATGCTCAACCGAGGCCGCTCCTGGGTTCCGAATATCTTTTTTCGCACCCGTTTCTTTCTCTTGAGACCCGCTTGTTTCTTTTGAGACAAAGTGCCCATCACTATTTTCCCGCAGATTTGCCCACCTTGCGTCTAATCTGCTCTTCAGCGTATTTGATTCCCTTACCCTTATAAGGTTCCGGACCCCTGAATTTTCTGATCGCGGCAGCTGTGGCACCCAACAGCTCTTTATCAATCCCCGATAAGACGATCTTGTTCTTCTCAACGGAGGCCGATATACCCGCCGGAAGCTTGTATACAATAGGATGAGAATAGCCGAGCGACAGGGTCAAGACATCCGATTTCAGATCCACACGATACCCGACACCGTTGACCTCCAGCACACGCTGAAAGCCCTGTGTAACCCCGGCAATCATGTTAGACACCAATGTTCGAGTAAGCCCTTGAATTGCCCGCTTCTGCTTCATCTTGCTAGAAGCAATGACGTGAATGCTAGCGTCTTTCACACCGAGTTCGACGTCAGGGTGTATGATACGAGACAATTCCCCTTTTGGTCCTTTGATCCTGAGGCGGCGGCTGTCATACACCACGTTGACGTTATCTGGGACTGGAATTGGTTGCTTTCCTACTCGAGACATTTCAGGATTCCTTCCTCAGCGTTTGACGGCCAGACGGTTGTCTGCGGCCTTACCAGATGCTACAAAGCAGCTCACCGCCTACATTTGCCTTTCGTGCCTCACGATCAGCGAGAACGCCTTTTGATGTCGACAGGATGGCAATCCCCATTCCATTCAGGATCAGAGGGATTTCCTTATTCTTGACATACAGACGCCTGCCCGGCTTGCTCATCCGCTCTAGACCGCTGATGACTCCTTCATTGAACTCATCGTACTTCAAGTACACCCTGAGCACGCCGTGTCTGCGATCCCTGATGAGTTTGTAATTCTTGATGTAGCCTTCGTCTTTTAGGATCTTCGCTATACCAACCTTCATCTTAGACGAAGGAATGTCCACTCTGCTATGTTTGGCGCTATTAGCATTTCTGATGCGCGTCAACATATCCGACAATGGATCTGTCACCGACATGACCTATCTCCTCTGATTGGTCTTTAATAAATTGTCATTGGTCAGTTGTCATTGGTCACTTGTCATTGGTCAGTTGTCATTAGTCAGTTGTCATTGGTCGCTTGTCATTAGTCAGTTGTCATTAGTCACTTGTCATTGGTCACTGGAGGATGCAGTGTGCGAGCTGTAACGAAAGTCTAATGGCTCGGGACAAATGGCTGCTGACGAATCTATTACCAACTCGACTTGATGACTCCAGGAAGCTCTCCCTTCAGGGCCAGGTTTCTGAAACATATTCGGCAAATGCCGAACTTCCTGATGAACGCCCTCGGTCGACCACAAATTGGACATCTCGTATAGGCCCGCGCGCTAAACCGGGGTTTACGCTTTGACTTTACCATCAAAGATTTTTTTGCCAAACACGCCCCCTTTCTCAGTTTCTGAAAGGCATCCCCATCAACTGAAGCAGTGCCATACCTTCCTCATCGGTTCGGGCACTGGTGACAATGGTGACGTTTAGTCCTTTGATCTTGTCAATCTTATCATAATCGATTTCAGGAAATATGATGTGTTCCTTAATTCCCAAGGAATAACTACCTCGCCCATCAAAGCCCTTTGGAGAAACCCCTCGAAAGTCTCTAACCCTTGGCAGAGCAATATTAACCAACCTGTTGAAGAAATCGTACATCCGAGCGCCTCGAAGCGTGACCTTGCAGCCTATAGACATGCCTCCTCGCAATTTGAAGGCGGCGATGGATTTTCTGGCACGTGTGACAATAGGCTTCTGGCCGGCGATGAGGCTCAGTTCCTGAACCGCTGAATCTAAGACCTTGATATTTTGAATGGCTTCACCAAGCCCCATGTTCAAGACAATCTTGGTGATTTTTGGGACCTGCATGACATTCTTATACCCAAATTGATCCATCAATTTCGGTGTTATGTCATTGCCATATAGCGTCTTTAGATGCGACATAACGTCCCTTCCACATCAGTCTTCGTTATCCGCGTTTCGACACGCGAATAACGAATCTCTTTTCTTATGTGTCGATAACTTCTCCACACTTCCTGCAGACCCTGACCATCTTGCCATCTTCAAGGCGCTGCATTTTGATTCGCACGGTATTAATGCATTTGTTGCAAATCAACATCACATTGGATGCATGGATTGAAGCCTCTTTTTCTACGATTCCCCCTTGTCGGGTCTGCCCTCCAGGTCTGGTGTGACGTTTCACAAAGTTGACATTTTCAATGACAAGACGTTCCTGATCCCTCAGGACTTTCAAGACCTTGCCCATCTTGCCCTTTTCCTTGCCTGCAATGACTTTAACCTTGTCGTCTTTCTTGATGCGGCACTTCGCTGTAGGCATACCGCTCCCTCTCCTCGAGCCCCGATGTGATTACAAGACTTCTGGGGCCAGCGAGATGATCTTCATGAACCTCTTTGCTCGAAGTTCCCTGGCCACAGGACCAAAAATCCGAGTGCCTATCGGCTCTCCTTGCTGATTAATGAGCACCGCGGAGTTGTCATCAAACCTGATGTAGGAACCGTCAGGTCTGCGCAGTCCCTTCTTTGTCCGGACGACCACGGCCCGCATGACATCTCCCTTTTTAACTTTGGCATTGGGTATGGCCTCCTTCACGGACACGATAATGGTGTCTCCAATCCTGGCATAACGACGCCTGGATCCGCCAAGAACCCTAATGCAGTACAACTTTTTCGCGCCTGAGTTATCGGCAACTTGCAGCCTAGTTTCCGCCTGTATCATCGCTCCAACACCCTATCAAAGGGCCTTCTCCACAATTTCTCGCACTCGCCAGCGCTTGGTCTTGCTCAGAGGCCTGGTTTCCATAATCATGACTTTATCACCTACTTGACACATATTCTGAGCATCATGGGCGACGCACTTGCCCCGACGTCTCACATACTTCTTGTACACAGGATCCCGTACGATTCTTTCGATAGACACCACAACCGTCTTGTCCATCGCATTGCTAACAACCGTTCCGACCTGCGTCTTTTTCAATCCTCTGTCTTTCATGTCTCCGCAGTGCTCCTGAACCTCACACCTGATGTTGGTCATTCATGATCAGATTCATTTCCCGATACCGTTTCTCGTTCCTTCAGCACTGTCTTAATGCGGGCAATATCCTGCTTCGTGTGGCGCAACCTAGCCGGATTCTCCAGCTGGTCTGTCGCATGCTGAAATCGGAGATTGAACAGCTCTTGGGTCATGTCTGACAGTTTATGTTCCAGCTCTTCCGAACTAAGTTCCCTGAGTTCGTTTGGTTTCATGTGCGCTCACCCCGTGTTAAGACGCGCGTCCTGAAAGGCAGCTTATATGAAGCCAATCGAAGGGCTTCTCTTGCCAAGTCAGCACTGACTCCTTCCATCTCATAAAGTACCTTTCCAGGCCTGACCACGGCTACCCATCCTTCCGGAGAGCCCTTTCCTTTTCCCATCCTGGTCTCCGCAGGCTTCTTGGTAATCGGCTTATCCGGGAAGACGCGAATCCATATCTTTCCGCCTCTCTTGACATGACGAGTCATAGCGATACGAGCTGCTTCGATCTGCTGGGCGGTCATACGCCCGCACTCGGTCGCCTGAAGTCCAAATTCACCAAAATTGAGACTCGATCCCCGATAGGCATGCCCTCTCATCCTGCCCTTTTGCTGTTTCCGGTACTTGACCTTCTTGGGGCTTAGCATAACATGGTTCTCCTAAACGGCTTCAGCCTGCTCCTTCTCCAGAATCTCACCGTTGAATATCCAGACCTTTACCCCGATGATGCCGTAGGTGCACCGGGCCTCAGCAAAGCCATAGTCAATATCTGCTCTCAGTGTGTGCAGCGGAATTCTCCCCTCCCTGTACCACTCCGTACGGGCCATTTCTGCTCCTCCCAAACGCCCCGAACAGCATACCTTAATTCCCTGGGCACCAAACCTCATTGCTGAAGAAACGCTTCTTTTCATGGCCCGGCGGAACGCGACCCGTCTTTCAATCTGCAGGCTGATATTCTCAGCCACCAATTGGGCATCCACCTCAGGCTTTCTCACCTCTTGGATATCTATCACCAATTCCTGCGAGACCAACTTCTCCAACTCCTTCTTGAGTTGTTCAATCTCAGATCCCTTTTTTCCAATCACAATACCGGGACGGGCGGTATATATGCGCAGCCTGATTCGGTTGGCCCATCTTTCGATCTCAATGTTAGATATGCCGGCATGGTAGAGCTTCTTCTTCAGAAACTGACGGATTCTGTAGTCATCCGTGATAAATTTTGAATAGTCCTTGCTGGCAAACCATCGAGAATTCCACGACTTGGTAACTCCCAACCTAAACCCAGTCGGGTTGACCTTTTGTCCCAAACTGACCTCCTTCTAAGCTGAGATAGCTAAGCTTCTGCTAACACCACCGTAATATGGCTGGTTCGTTTAAGAATCCTGGTTGCCCGTCCCATGGCCCTTGGCCGAAAACGCTTCAAGCTCGGTCCCTGGTTGACCAGGATATTTGCAATGGACAGGTTGTCCACCTCGATATTGGGCTTCTGTTCGGCGTTGGCTAGTGCTGAGCGTATAATCTTACCTAAGACATAGGCCGAACGGTGCGGCATAAAGCCCAAGGCATTTAGAGCTTCCTCGACCGATTTGCCTTTAACTGCTCGAGCCACTTTTCGAACCTTTGTGGGAGAAACTCGAACATATTTTGCTACTGCCTTGACTTCCATATGTTAACCCTTTAGCAGACGACTGCTGCACAGGATGACGCACACTCGATAAGGTCCTATATGCAACCCATCACCCAACCATCTACGCAGTCGATTTGTCTTAGAAGCCATTTCAAAACCTTAGATCGCGTTCGATGGCTAGGCAGAGTACCTCTTCAAAATGCTCGCATATTCCCATGTATGCTGCGCTTTTTCATCGGTCCTCTACGTAGCCATCGGGCGTTAGATGGGGTTTTGAAATGGCTTCTACTTTCCTTTCAAGCGGGTCTTCTTGTCGCCAGCGTGTCCGTAGAAGGTCCTTGTTGGTGCAAATTCTCCCAATTTGTGACCAACCATATCCTCAGATACAAACACCGGAACAAACTTTTTCCCATTGTGAACGGCCAGTGTCAAACCAACCAGTTCAGGAATGATGGTGGAGCGCCTGGACCAGGTCTTGATGACCTTCCTGCTCACGTCTTCCTGAGCCGCAAGCGCCTTCTTCATCAGTGTCGGTTCAATGTAGGGCCCCTTTTTTAACGAACGCGCCATATCTTCACCTATTGTGATCCAGTGGATAGATGGTTGCGTGGTCTCATGATGAAACACCCAACTGATGCTCTGTGCAACGATCCAAATTATTTTCTCCGCTTAACGATGTACCGATCGCTGACCTTATTCCTCTTCCGTGTTCTGTACCCTTTCGTCGGCACGCCCCAAGGGGAGCACGGATGTCTTCCCCCGGACGACTTCCCCTCACCGCCACCCATGGGGTGGTCAACAGGGTTCATGGCTACACCCCGGACCTTTGGCCGGCGGCCCTGCCACCGTTTTCTGCCGGCCTTTCCAAGCGAAATGTTTTCGTGTTCCAGATTTCCCACCTGACCAATCACTGCTTTGCAGTCAAGGAGAAACATGCGGACCTCACCAGATGCGAGCTTCACCTGCGCATACCGACCCTCCTTGGCCATAAGCTGTGCATATGTTCCCGCACTGCGCATCATCTGTGCCCCCTTGCCGGGCTGTATCTCGATATTGTGAATCTGGGTGCCCAGCGGTATGTCGCGCAAGGGCAGTGCGTTACCGGGCTTAATATCGGCTGTTGGACTGGCAACGATTGTGTCGCCAACCGAAAGCTTATGAGGTGCAATGATATAACGCTTCTCCCCATCCCTGTAATGG
>JASFIH010000047.1:0-6779 GCA_050122775.1 Deltaproteobacteria bacterium | reverse complement strand
GTCCGTGAAGCACGGCGGCTTGGAATACCTATAGTGGCCATCGTAGACAGCAACTGCAATCCGGATGACATAGACTATATTATTCCCGGCAATGACGATGCCATAAGGGCCATCCGACTCATTACCTCCCGAATAGCCGATGCTTGCATCGAGGGTCGTGAGCGCATGGAAGAGCGGCTTCAAGCCATGGCAGACAAGGAGGCCGAAGAAGGGGTGGCTTATATTGGCGCGGGTGATAGGAGCATTGTTGCTGATGGGACTGAGGGTCCGATCGTGGAGGTGATTACAAGACAAGCCTCCGCGTCTGACCAGACTGATGAAGATGCAGGTGATGAAGCAGGAGAGGAGTTGTAGATGGTGGAAGTCAATGCGCAGATGATCAAGGAACTACGCACCAGGACAAACGCAGGTGTGATGGACTGCAAAGCAGCCCTCCAGGAAGCAGGCGGAGACATGGAAAAGGCCGTGGATTGCTTGCGCAAGAAGGGACTGGCTACAGCCCTGAAGCGTGCGGGACGGGAAACCTCTGAGGGCTTGATACATTCCTATATCCATACAGGCGGGAGGATCGGTGTTCTAGTGGAAGTGAACTGCGAGACCGATTTTGTGGCCAAGACCGATGAATTCAACACCTTTGTGAAGAATCTGGCCATGCATATTGCAGCGGCCAAACCGCTAGGTATTCGCAGGGAAGATATTGTTGAGGATGTCATCAGAAGAGAAGAAGAAATTTACAGGGCGCAGGCTCTAGAGACCGGAAAGCCAGAAAAGATACTGGACAAAATCGTCCAGGGGAAAATGGAAAAATTCTATAAGGAAGCGTGTCTTTTGGAACAACAATACGTCAGGGATCCAGACATCACGGTGCAAGACCTGATTCATGACATGGTTGCAAAGTCGGGGGAGAGTATTTCCATAAGACGATTTACACGTTATCAGCTAGGAGGAGAATAGAAGGCATCGATCGGTCGCGATGCATCGTTCTTCATAAAGACCGGCCTTGTGCCCGTGGCTCTGACTGGACGGTGTTATGGCAGCTCCAAAGTATAAAAGGATATTGGTGAAGCTCAGCGGCGAGGCCTTGATGGGTGACCAGAGTTTTGGCATAAGCCCTGACACGATCAACTACATAGCCGGAGAGGTTCGATCGGTTCACGATCTTGGCGTGCAGATCGCACTGGTCGTTGGCGGGGGGAACATATTTCGCGGTGTGGCAGCCAGTTCATACGGGATGGACCGAACTTCTGCAGACCATATCGGCATGTTGGCAACCGTCATTAACAGTATTGCCCTTCAGGACGCGCTTGAAAAGAGGGGCATCCAGACACGGGTCCAATCAGCTATTGAAATGTGTGCTGTTGCTGAACCATACATCCTTAGGCGGGCGATCAGACATCTAGAAAAAGGGCGTGCTGTGATCTTTGCCGCTGGAACCGGCAACCCCTATTTCACGACCGACACGGCTGCGGCCTTGAGGGCCCAGGAGATCAACGCCGAAGTCCTTTTGAAGGCCACCAAGGTAGACGGCATCTACGATGCAGACCCCGTGCTGGATTCCCGTGCAAGCAAGGTGGCAGATGTGACCTATATCGAAGTCCTCAAGCGTCAACTAAGGGTGATGGACTCGACCGCTGTTTCCCTGGCCATGGAGAACAGCCTTCCCATCATTGTGTTCAGCCTCAAGGAAAAGGGAAATCTCAGGCGCGTTGTCTGTGGGGAAGATGTTGGAACTCGCATCAAAGGAGACATCTCGAGATGATTGATTCGGTCTATGATGATGCAAAGCAGAGGATGGGTGATTCGATCAAGGCGTTGAAGAACGAGTTCAAGAAGATTCGAACCGGTCGGGCTTCCCTCGCGCTTTTTGAGGGAATACGGGTCAACTACTATGGAACAGCTACCCCCTTGAACCAGGTTGCGTCCTTGTCTATTCCAGAAAGCAGGCTCATCGTCATTCAGCCCTGGGATCAGTCGGTCATCGGCGAGATTGAGAAGGAGATTCTCAAATCCGAGTTGGGGCTGACCCCTATGAACGATGGCAAGGTGATCCGTATTCCTATCCCACCGCTGACCGAGCAGCGGCGAAAAGAGCTTGTCAAGGTTGTGCGAAAGATAGCTGAGGACCACAAGGTGTCCATTCGCAACATACGCCGGGAAACCAACGACTTCCTGAAAAGCCTGAAAAACGATGGCGAGATCTCAGAGGATGATTTCTACAGAGCCCAGGACGAGGTGCAAGGAATTACGGACAATCATATCAAATCCGTTGACCAGGCCTGCCAGGAAAAAGAGAAAGAGATCCTTGAATTCTGAGATTCTCTCCCTACGATCCGAATTACTCCCCCGACATATCGCCATTATCATGGACGGGAACGGCCGTTGGGCCAAGAAGCGCTCGCTGAACCGGATCAGGGGCCACAGAGAGGGCGCCGAGTCAGTCCGAGACATTGTGAGGGCGTGCCGGGAACTGAATATCGAAGTGCTCACCCTCTATGCGTTTTCGTCGGAAAACTGGCAACGGCCCAAGCAGGAAATCTCTGCCCTGATGAGCCTGCTGAAAGAGTTTCTGAAATCGGAGCTGGCCGAAATGATGGAGAACGGCATCCGCCTGAATGCCATTGGTGAGATCGAAAAGTTTCCGGACGATGTCCAGGCAGTGCTCCAGCACGTGATGCATGAGACCCGACAGAACCCGGGGATGCTTCTCAACCTTGCGCTGAGTTACGGGGGCCGGGATGAGATCGTGAGCGCTGCGCAGAAGATCGCAGCCGAGGTTCAAGCTGGGCGCCTTCAACCCGGAGAGATCACAAAAGAGCGGTTTTCCAATTACCTTTACACCCGCGGGATGCCCGAGCCAGATCTTCTGATTCGAACCAGTGGCGAGATGCGCGTGAGCAATTTTCTGCTCTGGCAGATAGCCTACACAGAGATCTATGTCACAACGACGCTGTGGCCCGATTTTAGAAGGGATGAACTTACCCAAATCCTGCATGACTACCTAAAGCGTGAGCGTCGCTTCGGCGTGACCGGTGAACAGATCAAGAAAGCCCATGGCGGGAAATGACTTTGCCTTGTACCTGATTCACTGTGCCATCGCCGGAATTCCTCGATTCGCGAAAGACTGCTGATTGCAGAACATGACGTCTTCTCATGCACAGCGATGGATCACCGCGATGGTGGCTATTCCCCTTTTGGTACTGCTGATATGGCAGGGGGGGAGATTCATCTTTGCTCTTGTCGTTGGCTTGACGGCAGCGGTGGGTCTCTTGGAATACTACAGCTTTGTTTTCTCCCGTGAGAACCTTGCCGCAAGAGCCGCTGGTCTGGTGCTCGGCTTAACGCTCGCCATGTCCTTTCTTGCAGACGTGCGGTTCGTTCTCACCGCCCTGGTCATGGTTTTTTTCGGCTCTGCGATGATCTCTTTGGCGCGGTTTGACCTGCAAACCTCCAGGCCGGAAATGTTTTACAAGCGGGTGTTCGGCCTTGTTTACATTCCCTTGTTGCTGGGCCATTTGATACTGATCCGCGGTTGGCATAAGGGCATGGCCTGGACGTTCTTTTTCATGGCGGTCATGATTGCCGGGGATACCGCTGCCTATTATGTTGGGAAGACGTTTGGCCGGAGAAAGCTTGCCCCCAGCATTAGTCCCAACAAAACCATTGAGGGGGCAGTGGGCGGTGTTGCGGGTAACGTGGTGATTGGTGTCTTGTTCAAGAAAGCATGCTTTCCGGAATACGGCTGGGGTTACTGGATTGCTCTGGTTGTTGTTATGGGGGTCGCCGGACAAGTGGGTGATTTGTTCGAATCTATGTTGAAACGCTCGGTCAAGCTCAAGGATTCAGGCAAGATCTTTCCTGGACACGGAGGGCTCCTGGACCGAATTGATGCCTTGCTTTTCGCAGCACCAGCGCTCTATTATTTTCAGACCTATGTCAGATCTATCTGATGTGAGATTGTTTGTCCGCAGCTGATGATGTAATCATCGGAGGCTATCAGCCAAGAATCAGACAGGGAAGATGAAACGCCTTTCTATACTCGGGTGTACTGGTTCGATCGGCAGAAATGTCTTGCGCGTCGTGGACCAGTTTCCAGATCGCTTCTCAGTTGCGGCCCTGGCAGCAGGGCGTAACGTGGGTCTTTTGGCTGAACAAGTCGGGCATTTCGCCCCTGATGTTGCTGTGGTCCGCGATGCGGACCTGGCCCGGCAGCTTGAACAGATGATCGGGGAGGCAAGGGACGTGGAGATTCTGTACGGTCTGGAGGGGTACGGAGCCGCTGCAGCCTTGCCCTCGGCTGACCTCGTGGTCTCCGCCATGGTGGGTTCGGCTGGCCTGCTTCCGACGGTGGCGGCAGTTGAGGCCGGCAAGTCTGTTGCCCTTGCCAATAAGGAGAGTCTGGTGATGGCGGGGGATCTGGTCATGGGCATGACCCGCAAGTATGGCGCTTCCATCATACCGGTTGACAGCGAGCACAGCGCTGTTTTTCAATGCCTTGCCGGGCACCGCAGACAGGACCTCAAACAGATCATTCTTACCGCATCTGGTGGACCCTTTGTGGACAAGGCCGCAGAAGACTTTGATGCTATTACCCCGGAGATGGCGCTTTCTCATCCCACCTGGGAGATGGGCCCTAAGATCACGATCGATTCGGCTACGCTGATGAACAAGGGACTTGAGGTGATCGAGGCAAGATGGCTCTTCGATATTCCCCTGGAGTCCATTCAGGTGGTGATTCATCCTGAGAGTCTCATTCATTCCATGGTGGTCTATCAAGATGGCTCCGCTCTCGCCCAGCTCGGTTTGCCCGACATGAGGGTGCCAATTGCCTATGCCCTGTCTTATCCGGAGCGACTTGACACGGGCTTGCCTTGCATTGATTTTCTCGAGATAGGTTCTCTCAATTTTCAGGAGCCGGACATAGACAAGTTCCCGTGTCTCGGTTTGGCGTTTGAGGCGTGCAGGATTGGGATGAGCATGCCCGCAGTATTGAGTGCTGCCAATGAAGTGGCGGTCGACGCCTTTCTGAACCACCGCATCGGGTTCAGGCGGATTGGTGAAGTGGTTCAGCAGGCAATGGATAAACACCAGCCGGTTTCCAACCCCGGATTGCCGGATATTCTTGCGGCGGCGGATTGGGCCCGGCGCACCGCTGAGGAAGTCATATGATTACCATCATTGTCGCATTTGTGATTGTTATAGGGATCTTGATCTTCGTGCATGAGTTCGGGCACTTCTTTCTGGCGAAGCTGATGGGCGTTGGGGTGGAGAAGTTCTCGCTAGGCTTTGGTCCCAGAATTGTGGGCAGGAAGGTCGGGATGACAGACTACAGGATATCAGCGCTGCCATTAGGCGGATTCGTAAAAATGGTCGGAGAGGAGCCCGATGCAGAGCTGGACGATTCTCTTATCCCCTTGTCCTTTTCGCATAAGAGCCTTGTCAAACGGAGCCTAATCGTTGCAGCGGGTCCAGGGTTCAATCTCCTGCTTGCGGTAGCCATTTTCTTTTTCTTCTTTCTGTTTTCTGGCATGCCGGTGATGGAGGCAGAGGTGGGCGAAGTGCAGGAGGACATGCCTGCTCTTGAGGCGGGCGTCCTTTCGGGAGACCGTGTTGTCTCCATTGATGGCAAACCTGTCACACGATGGGACGAGATGGCAGGGCTGATTCAGGAAAGCAACGGCCGCACGATTGGCATTGAGGTGGTTCGAGACAACAGAACCATTTTGCTGAAGATGACACCAAGACTGGTCACTTCCCAGAACCTGTTTGGAGACGAGATAGAGAAATATGCCATTGGGATAACGGCTTCGGGAGCTTTTCGTACGGAGCGACTCAACGCCTTGCAGTCTGCAGGGCAGGGGGTGATGCAGACTTGGGAGATTTCAAAGCTTACTGTTTTGATACTTGGAAAGATTATTGTTGGCACCATTTCTGCCAAGGCTATCGGGGGCCCCATCATGATTGCCCAGCTGGCGGGACAGCAGGCCGAGGCGGGTATGCAGAGCTACATCCTTTTTATGGCCTTTCTGAGTATCAACCTCGGCCTTATCAATCTGGTACCGATTCCGGTATTAGACGGGGGACATCTCATGTTCTTCCTGATTGAAGCGGTGACCAGGAGGCCGGTTAACCTGAGGGTACGTGAGGTGGCCCAGCAGATTGGCGTCTTTGTTCTGATCCTCCTCATGCTTTTTGTGTTTTATAACGACATCGAACGCATCCTTTTTAACTGACGTCCTTGAGCAAAGGCATTCACATTTACGCATGAACCTCGATCTCATAAGAGCCATTGACAAATGGGTAGGCGTTCCTGCTTGCTTCCTTGTTTCTTGTGTGTATCGGATTGCCGCTCTCATCAAGCGTTGGAGGGGAATCGAAGCGCCACCGGCGACGACTCCAAAGAAGATACTCTTTGTTGAGCTTTCAGAGATGGGAAGTACCATCCTTGCCTATCCGGCCATGAAGTATCTGCTCAAACGGTATCCGGATGTTAAACTCTCCTTCTTGATCTTCGAGCAAAACCGCTTTTCCGTGGACATGCTCGATATTATACCCAAAGAGCGTGTTTTGACGATTAGCATTCGGTCTCCGCTTCATTTTTTTGTGACCACGCTAAAGACCCTTTTCTCGATGCGAAAGGCCCAGTTCGATGCGATCTTCGATCTCGAGCTTTTCTCTCGTTTTTCGTCGTTGTTGAGTGGACTCGCTGGCGCCCGTACGAGGGTCGGGTACGGTAAGTATCATGAGGAGGGGCTCTACCGCGGCAGCTTTATGACGCACCG
>JASFIH010000046.1:0-6828 GCA_050122775.1 Deltaproteobacteria bacterium | reverse complement strand
GTCGCCGGAGCTCAATATAGTGATAGACAAGACAGGCAACATGAATATCAACGCCATGCTTCCAGAAACAAAGACCGAGGAGACGACCTCTGAAGAGGATGAGGATTCTTCCCCGCTTTTAATCGACGCTGACAGAATAGAACTTGCTGCGGGTAAGGTATCCTTCTCTGATGCTTCCGGCACCGAGGTGTTTGAGACGACCCTATCGCCCGTTAATATGGGTATTGATCATTTCAGCAATGCAAAGGACAAGCGCTCGGCATACGACCTATCGGTTCAGACAGCGGCCAGTGAAGCCCTCAAGGTTGTTGGAGAGTTTTCTGTGTCGCCATTGATGGTCGAGGGAGAGTTAAAGCTTCAGGGGGTGCCTTTATCCAAATACAGGCCTTACTATAGGGACAATATCAACTTCCTCGTGGAGGGTGGGATTCTTGCACTCCAAACCAACTTCCAATTCGAAACGGTTGACGACCAACCCGAACTGAGCCTTTCTGACGCCTCCGTGAGCCTTGATACTGTGAGCCTGAGAATGGTCGACGAGAAGGAGCCTTTTTTTAGCGTGCCTATCCTGTCAGTCAAGGAGACCGCCATGAGTCTGGCGAAGGGCGAGTTGGTCATTGGAGAGGTTTTCACAGAGAAAGGCCTTCTCAAGTGTGTGGTTCATAAGAACGGAGACCTCAACCTTGCAACGCTTGTCCCTCCTCCCGCAGAGAGCCCACGGGCCGATGTGCCTGAAAGTGAAAAGAGGTGGGAGGTGACACTGAACCGCTTTTCAGTGGACCATTATACCATTGATGGGATTGATCTGACGCCAGCGGAGCCTGCAAGATTCACGATCGATAGAATCAAGATAAATGGCGAGAAGATATCGACTGTGCAGGACGGCCGGGGCAACATAGGACTTTCCTGCAGACTCGACAAGAAAGCGGGGATTTCGGTCAAAGGCATGTTTGGCATTGATCCACTCTTCGCAGACCTGAATCTCCAGATGAAAGATGTCCAGATCCAACAGTTTCAGCCTTACTTGGAAAATCTACTGAGGTTGGTTGTGACAGCGGGGAGTTTCGCCACAGATGGCAACCTGGCGTTGCGTTCGTCCCGCGAGAAGGATGTGAGCGTGACATACAAGGGCAATGTAGTCATATCCGATCTGGCATCTGTCGATCAGGTCAACACCGACGACTTTGTAAAGTGGAAGTCCCTTATGCTCAATAATGTCGAGTATGGTCATAACCCCGATCGCATTAAGATAGACGAAATTGCCCTCGTAGACTTGTTTGCCAGTCTGATTGTGAATCCTGATCAAACGTCAAATCTCCAGACTATCCTTAACAAAAACGACGAGGACAAGGTCGTCCTCCACGATGAACCCGATGAGGCTGAGGAGGCACCAAAGTCAATAAGCATCGGGAAGGTGTCACTGAAAGACGGGCACGTCCGGTTCCTTGACCGCAGCATCACTCCGAGCTATTCAGCCGACCTGGTGGAGATTCAGGGCGCGATATCGGGGCTTTCTTCTGAAGAAACCAAGTTGGCTGACGTTCTCCTCACCGCAAAAATAGATAACTACGCTCCCCTTGCTATCACTGGCAAGATCAATCCACTCAAGGAAGATCTTTTTGTAGACCTACAAATCGATTTCAAGGACATGGATCTCAGCCCGACTACCCCCTATGCAGGGAAGTACGTTGGGTATTCCATAGAAAAGGGGAAGCTCTCTCTTGATTTAGAATATCTCATTGAGAAGCGGAAGCTCACTTCTCAGAACAACGTGTTTCTTGATCAGCTTACCTTTGGAGACAAGGTGGATAGTCCCGATGCGGTCAAGCTGCCAGTTAAGCTTGCGGTTGCCCTTTTGAAGAACAGACAGGGAGAAATTGACTTACATCTACCGGTGACAGGGGATATTGATGACCCGGAATTCAGGGTGGGAAAGATCATTCTTAAGATGGTCATGAATCTACTCGCAAAGGCGGCAACATCTCCATTTGCTCTCTTGGGGGCGGTGTTTGGCGGAGGCGAAGAACTGAGTATCGTGGAGTTTGAGTACGGCCGGTTCAACATAGACGCAGAGAGTCAGAAGAAGCTGGACACGCTCGCAAAGGCTCTGTACGACAGGCCTTCATTGAAGCTAGACATCGAAGGGCACGTGGACATTATAGGGGACAAAGGGGGATTAGAGGCGTATTTGTTTGACAAGAAGCTGAAGGCGCAGAAACTGAAGGAAATGGTCAAGAAAGGTCTCCCCGCCATTCCGGTGGATGAGGTGACTGTGGAGGCAGATGAGTACGAAACATACCTTGAAAGGGCATACAAGGATGAGAAATTCCAGAAGCCCACAAACATTATAGGTCTAGCCAAGAAATTGCCGGCGCCGGAGATGGAAAGGCTCATTCGGGAGCATACAGAAGTAAATGATGATGATCTGAGACTTCTCGCGCTGCAACGTGCACAGGGTGTCAAGGACTTCATTCTGCGTTCGGGCGGGATTGAAGCAGAACGGATATTTCTCATAGAGCCCAAGTCGTTGGCTCCGGACAGTAAGGAAGGCTTGAAGGACAGTCGTGTTGATTTAATGCTCAAATGATCAGGGTTACTGGGGAGACAATGCGGTTGATGCCTGCAGATGACCCAAAGACGGGAGCTGAAGACAGTTGATAACGCCGCAGCTCATTACAAATATCCTCCTTATCCTGACGGTGGCCTGGGGCCTGGGTAGTGTCTTTTCCCATTTCGGGCTTCCGGTCATGTTGGGGGAGCTCCTGGCAGGGGTCGTGTTGGGTCCGCCCCTTCTTGGCTTCGTTACTTATTCCGATTCCATTGAACTGATTGCCGAGTGGGGAATATTCTTCGTGATGTTCTACACGGGCATGGAGATGGACCCGAAGAAGTTGCTTCAGCAGATCTGGCCGTCTCTTGCCGTGGCTTTGGGCGGCTTTGTCGTTCCCTTCATCTTAGGGTATTTTGCTACCCGTCTCTTTGGCGGCACCAACTATCAGTCACTTTTTGTGGGGATGGGAGTCTCCATAACAGCTATAGCAGTGCAGTCTGTGATACTCCACCAGATGAGGATCAACAGGACACCGCTTGGGCACATCATTATCGGGGCCGCGATAGCCGATGACATCCTGTCTTTGATCACGCTGTCTGTGCTTCTGGGTTTGGCCAAGACCGGTGCGGTCGAGTTCACTGACATATCGCTCATAGTCGTCAAGGTGTGCGGATTTTTTGGTGTGACGATACTTCTCGGCCACTACGTGCTGCCGAAGTTCACCAGGCGACTCCATGACCGTGAAGGAAAGGCATTCACCTTTGCCCTAGCCTCAGCTCTCGTCATGGCATACTTGGCCGAACTTGCAGGTCTTCACCTCATCATGGGAGCCTTTCTGGCAGGTCAGTTCGTGCGCAAGGAGATCATGGACGAGAAAATATACAATGCAATAAACGACAGATTTTTCGGAATAAGCTACGGCTTTCTGGTTCCTATCTTCTTTGCATCCCTGTCCTTTCACCTGCATCTTTTCTTGAATGTCTCTTTTCTCGGTTTTGCGCTGCTGCTCATCTTTGTAGCAGTCGCAGGCAAGCTCGCGGGGAGCGGTTTGGGGCTCATTGCTTTCAGGCGAAATCCCTGGGAACTGGCCATCGTTGGCTTTGGGATGAATGGCCGTGGAGCGGTGGAGCTTGTGGTGGCCTCTGTGGTGTTGACCCTGAGCCAAGATCTCATGAACTCAGGCACTATTGGGGAACCCCTTCTTACCAACGACCAATTTTCCGCTCTTGTCCTGATGGCGTTCATAACCACTCTACTGGCCCCTATATCTTTGCGATGGGCGGTTCAGAGGGGCTGCGCGTCTGACGAGAGCGCGAGCGTCTGCAGGCTATTCCAGGAGGTGTGAACCTTCCCCGAGTCAACAGCACCCACACTTATTGGCTCACCAGGGTTCTTCTCTAGGGTTCTTCTCTGTCGTCTCGGGGAAAGGGTTTCTATCAATCAGGCATACACTGGATGGGTTAAGTCTTTTCTTTCGGTTTCAGGTAGCAAGTGCCACCTTCCCGCTTAACGCTGAATTCTTCTACCATCTGAATCTCAACGATCTCATCTCCCTCCCGCGCGACCACAATCTCATCACCACACCTGACAGAGCCTTCTTTCAGCAATATGTCAAGCTCGTCTTTGCTAAGTCCAGCATACCTAAATTCGCCTTCTCTGCCGATCAAGTACTTTGTCACAAATTTCTTCTTTCCCATGGTTATCTCCCCCTCTTCGTATATTTCTTGCTAAGCCTGTACGTATCTCTGGCCTTACAACCGGTTCCAAAACGTTGTTTGGAGACGCTTTGAGCCATTGTCTTTCGGCCTTTACTGACGCAAAGTGGGGACGCTCAAGGGTTCCCCTAACATCTTGGGGAGGCCCTTACGTACCCGAACCTCAAGGTCCAGCACCCCAAACAGAGGTCTTCAGATATCACAGATAGAAACCAACTGTCAACCTACCAGACTGTCATCCGGGACGCATGTTGCCCCCGCCCCGAGGCATCGGCGAACCCTGCGACGTTTCCACATCGTACGGATTTGAAAAAGAGCCCGGGGAGTATGTGGGCATTTTGAAGAGGTTCTCAACGCAGCCATCGGGCGTTAGATGGGGTCTTGAAATGGCTTCTGATCATGTGTGACAGGTTTGCATGCAAACATGGTTGGACCCGGCCCGATGTGCTATGTTACAAGGACAGATCACAGAATCAGAAAAGGGCGATCCGCACAACGACCCAAAAGCCCCGACACATTGGAAGGCGCGTGAGGAGGCGCAGAAAATGACCAAGACCGGCCCTGCGGGAAACATTCAATTCGGTGATTATCAGGAAATAGGACTCTACCTGATCCTCCAAGATTCGACCCATCTCGTCCTTACAAGAGACAACATCGAGCGGGTTACTTCGGAATACTGGCGCGACCCCGACAAGATGCCTCCTCATGTGAAGCAAGCTGTTGAGTTTCAGAGATGCCCATTTTGCCCCCTCAAAGGGGAGGGCGACCTCTGTGATGCGCTCCGCCCTGTGCTGCCCCTTGTGGATGTTGTGGACAAGTACGTTTCGTTTGACGAAGTCACAGCAGTTTACAAACCCGATACGAAAGAGCTGCTGCATGTCTCAAATACCACCATGGCGGAAGGATTGAGGTACGTGTGCGTTTTGAGCTTGATGCACTATTGCAAGACGGGCAGAAAATATTGGCAATACTATTTTGACATCATCCCTGTTTTGGGTGCCATTGAATTCGCCAACAGGCTATATTTAAATATCCATTGGATCCATGAAGGAAACAAGGACAGGATAGATGGAGCTATCTCGGAGTTCTGCGAGATCATAACGATTACTACCAAAAACCAACTGGCAAGGTTAAGGCTGATCTGCAAAAATGACGTCTTCCTGAATGCATTCATTGGTGTGCAGACGATTACACAGCTCCTAAATGTCAGCAAGGACAGGCTTCTCGAAGATTCATTTCATCGCTTCCAAAAGATTTAGACGAGTCCTCAGCAATACTCCAGATTTCCACATAAACCCTCAGAATTCTTGACAGTGGTGATGTTGTGCTTACCATAAAGATGTTGGCACACAGTCTATGGGTCGAAATCGCTGGAGGAGAATAATTATGGAGAATAAGTTAAGTGAGGTCCTGGATAAGATTGGCAAGGACTTTCAAGAACAAATATCGGATGAGTCCAAGTTTATCCTCGAAGTGGACATTGGAAGACGGGCAGGGGAGTTGGGCTATTTGGGTGTCCAAGAAACATATCGTGATGTAAACGCAGTTGTGCCATTGAAGGAGGCGCTTACAGGAATGAGAGTCCTTGTCGACGGCAGGACCTTTGTCAATTACGCCAGACTTGAATCGGGCATCGCAGTGCCAGAGTATGTTGCCAAGGCAGCAGGGTTGCCTCACAAGACGTATGAGCCGAATGATAGCATGATTCGAAATTTTGCCTGACGTATACCTTCCTTTGGTGGTCTCATGTTGGTGTGCATGGCAATGGCTGTATGCCAGATAGTTTCCATCCATAAATGGCCCTTTTTCCTCTGAGCAGCGTTTTCCGTGGGTTTGTGCCTGCGATGTACACAAAGTACGCCTCGGCGCAAACCCCTGTGCGGCCTCGCTCAGAGAAAAAACTGCCAATTTATGAATTGGAAACTTACGCCAGTGTCCAGTGTCCATTGATTATTTCAAAATTGTGGATGGATACCAGCTAAGGGAATTTGCTTGAAATTTTGAGCCTTGCCAAGAGCTTGGACCCGAACCAAGAGAGATAGGAGTCGTAGACAATGAGAAAGATGCTATTACCGTTCCTGTTTGTGTCTATCATGCTTGGTAATCCAAATCTCTGCAATGCGCATTTCAGCGCTGAGCAATATGATTTGGCCCAACATCAACTGGAAGAGATTACACCGAAGTTAACAGGATACATCAATACTTTAGAATACATTGCAACCGATTTAGAGAATCTGGCGTCTCAAATCCAAGATGAGTCCCAGGTGTGCACAATCTGGGTTGTCTCAGAGATCGTAGAGCATCAGTCCATTAGAGCGTGGTACAATCGTCTATTGCTTCAGAACGTTTCATCTATGAGAGAGGCGGTAAACTTGGGTCAGATGGCTACCATTCTGCAGTTTTCAAAAGAACCACTGAGTAACGGAATTCACCGACTGAACAGAATTTACAGCCAGACAGTCGCTCATGAACATCTGAAGCTATACGAAAACGCAAGAGAGACCATGTATTCATTGATAACGGTGTATGATCAAGCCATCGTCGCAATCAGGGCCGCTATCT
>JASFIH010000045.1:0-6893 GCA_050122775.1 Deltaproteobacteria bacterium | reverse complement strand
CGTGAACGCAAGCACCCTGGCACCTTGCGACCAATCCGGTTTCTCAAGTTCAAGCCCATGCCAGCTCACATCAGGATGCGCGTCCCTGTTGCTGTCCTTCCCAGTCAAGAAGTGACGTCTGCGAAAAACAGGATGCTGATTTCTGAGAGCGACGACTTTTTGGAAAAACCTGACCAGGTCGGCATTTTTCACTGCAAGGTCCCAATTTACCCAGCTGATCTCATTGTCTTGGCAATAAGGATTGTTGTTTCCTTGCTGGGTCCGGGCAAATTCATCCCCGGCCAAAATCATCGGAACGCCATGAGAAGTCATGAGAATAGTCAAGAAAGTCTTGATCCGGCGTAATCTAATAGAATTGACCAGCGTGTCATCTGTTGGCCCTTCAACGCCGCTGTTTGAGCTGAAGTTATGGTCTGCTCCGTCACGGTTATCTTCACCATTTTCGTCATTATGCTTCTGACTATATGACACCAGGTCGTGCAGCGTGAAGCCATCATGGCAGGTGATGTAATTGATGCTATGGTATGGACGCCGGCCACCCGCCTGATAGAGATCAGAACTGCCTCCAATGCGTGTGGCCAAAAGCGGCACCATGCCTGGTTCCCCCCTGCAAAAACGTCTTACGTCGTCTCTGTAATGAGAATTCCATTCCGCCCAACGGCCAGGAAACCTTCCTACCTCACTGATCTGCGTGTCCCATGCCTCGGCTATGATCTTTGTTGCCGAAAGCACCGGGTCCTGCTCTATCATGTCGATGAGAGAGGGACCCCGAAGCAGCTCGCCCTTTTGGTCTCGGCGCAGGATAGAGGCCAGATCAAAACGGAACCCGTCCACATGCATTTCCAAGACCCAGTACCTTAGGCAATCTAGAATGAACGCTTGAACCACGGGATGGTTGCAGTTGAAAGTATTTCCGCAGCCTGAAAGATTCAGATACTCTTTTGACTCGGGGTGCAGGCAGTAGTAAACTGTATTATCGAGTCCGCGGAAACTGATGACGGGACCGCCAGTGCCCCCCTCTGCAGTGTGATTGAAAACCACATCAATAAGAACTTCCAAACCAGCCCGGTGAAAGGCCTTGACCATTTCCTTGAATTCCCTCACCGGGTTTCCATCCCAGGCATCAGAAGCAAAAGCAGCCTTTGGGGCAAAGAACGCCATGGTGCTATAACCCCAGAAGTTCTTCAGCCTTTTTCCTGTCTTGGGATTCGTACGGGGGTTTTCCAGCTCATTGAATTCAAACACCGGCATAAGTTCTACGGCTGTCACCCCAAGAGACTTGATATAAGGGATCTTCTCAATCAGACCCGCATATGTCCCAGGACTCTTGACGCCTGAAGATGCATGAACCGTGTACCCGCGCACATGAAGTTCATAAATCACGCTATCTTTCAGGGGCAGATTCAGCGGTCTGTCGCCTTCCCAATCAAAGTCGTCGGCCCCAATGCAGCCAAGCCGGTGAAAAGAAGCGGGTGTTTTTGTGCTGACCCGGGCACCCGCCTGGCCTCCCCAGATCTCCCCTCCTTGCAAGGCACGGGCGTATGGGTCGAGGAGCATGTTGTCACGGTCGAATTGGTGTCCCTTCCCTTGCGGATCATGTGGACCGTCAACCTCGTAAGCGTAACGCATGGATGAGTCCACTCCCAAGACAAAGACGTGCCAGATGTCGCCAGTCCTGTGTACGTTACGATCGAGGGAAATCTCAGCGATAGGCCCTTTGCTTTTTTTCTCAAAGAGAAGGAGCTTCAGGGAGGTGGCATGTCTTGAGAAGACGGAGAAGTTCGCACCCTCCGGGCTTAGAGTGACCCCCGGAGGGATAGGCTGTCCGGGTTTTGTTTTCCACATCTTCAAATCTTCACGATAGTCTTAGGAGACGGATATCAAGTCGCTTTGTTCAGATTCTTCGCTTTGTGATCATTCACTCATCACGTACTGTGGCCTGTGACAAAGACGCCAATTAAGGACCTTGGGTCTGAAAACGCTTCTTGATGGCAGCTGATGCGTCTAGCACCAAACTCAGGAGGGCAGGCACCAGAAAGATCGTGAAGACCGTTGAGACCAACAGACCGCCAACAACCACGCTTCCCAGGCCCCGGTAAAACTCAGACCCCGCCCCAGGGAAAAGGATGAGCGGCATCATGCCAAAAACGCTGGTTATAGAACTCATATAGACGGGCCGAATACGACTCCGAACCGATTCCCGTATCGCCTCCCTAGGCGCCATGTTGCTGTCGCGCATATTATTCAAGGTCTGGTGGACAATAAGGATCGCATTGTTAACAACAATGCCCACCAGGATCACAAAGCCGAGCATCGTAATGACATCCAAGGCCTGGGGTGCAATGAAAAGGTTCACCAGAAGCAAGCCGACGAACCCCCCAGCAGCAGCCAGAGGGACACTGAACATGATAATGAATGGATAGAAAAAGTTTTCAAAAAGAGCAGACATCAACAGATAGCTTATGACGATGGCCAGAATGAAGTTCCACTGCAGGGAACGCCTTGTTCGCACCAGGTCGTCCGCAGTACCACTCAAATCAATTCGGTAGAGGGTTCCGAGTTCCCCCTTGTCCTTGATAGGGCCTACAACTTTATCGCTAACCAGACCCATGGCCGTTTCCAGGGGTATGTCTCTTGGGGGGATGACCTGAATCGTGATGGCCCGCTCTGAATTGATGTGGTTGATCTGGGTTGGTCCTTCCTCCAAGCGGATCTCGGCCAACGATCCCAGCGTCACCCTTTCTCCTTTGGGGGTCTGAATGGGCAGTGCGGGCAGATCTTGCGTTCGATTCAGTGTCCCCTCTTGGCCCTTTACAATCAGGTCGATTTCGTCCCCGTAGAGGCGATAGTTGCTTGCCTTTGCGCCATCCACGAGCGCGTCCACGGTCCTGCCGAGGTCGGCAGTAGTCATACCCAGTCTTGTGAGACGGTCCCGGTTGGGGATCACGCGCATTTCCGGGTTGCCCAGATCCAGGCTCGGTATCGGTCGTATCTGGGCATTGGGGATGAGTTGGAGTACCTGACCGAATATCTGCCGGCCCAGCATAATGAGACGATCAAGATCGGGGCCCTTGATCTCTATGTCAATCGATCTCCCTGCCCCTATGCCATGTTCAAACAGGCTCGGTTGCTGGACGATAGCAATAAGACCTGGGATCTTCTTCAATATACCGTAGACATAGGGGAGCAGTTCACGCGTTCTTTCCTGAACTGCGGAGACAACGCCGAAGAAGGCCTGTTGTCCCCAAGCCACATAGAAGAAGTTTTTGATAGATGGAAGATTGCGTTTCTTCGCAATCTCGCTTTCTCCCCCGTGCGATATGAGCGGAAGAATGCCCTCATCCATCGTCTCTGCAACTTTGTTTAGTTCCTCCAAGTTGTATCCAGGCGGCGGCAAGAGAATGCCGAAGAGAAGCTCCCGGTTTCCTTCCGGCAAGTATTCGGTCTTTGGCATCAGGAACAATGCCATGCCCACGGCAACACCTGTCATGACCAAGGCCAATCCAAGACGAGCAGAAACCCTGCCGCACATCCAGTAGACAAACCGTGTCATCCCGTTGGTAAGGACCGTAGCCAGGTTGTAAATGGACCATCGTCGCGTGCGCGGCGCTTCAGTGCGCCGGACTTCCCCAAGTATCTTTGAAGAAAGGGTCGGTATGACCGTGATTGATATCACCAAGCTCAGCGTCACAGCACTGCTGATAGCAATGGCAATGTCCCGGAAAAGTTGACCTGCCTCCTCCTGTACGAAGACAATCGGAACGAAAACAGCTATCGTTGTCAGGGTGCTGGCAAGGACTGCGCCCCAAACCTCGACGGTGCCATCATAGGCGGCCTGGAAGCGAGACTTGCCCATTTCTCGGTGACGAAAGATGTTTTCAAAGACCACGATGGAGTTATCTACCACCATGCCAATGGCAAAGCTCATCCCGGCAAGACTCACCACATTGATGTTGCGTCCAAACAGTGTCATCACCAAAAAGGTCCCCACGACACTGATCGGAATGGCGAGTGACACGATCAAGGTACTGGAAAAATTCCGCAGAAAGACCAGCAGGACAATGATGGCAAGAGTGCCCCCCACAAAGATATTCTTTCGTACAAGCGCGATCGCGCCGTAAATGTAGCTTGTCTCATCATATGCCTGCTCAATGTGCAGATTGCGGTCTTTCAGGATGCCATTATTGAGTTCATCCAGGGCCTCCTGGAGCCTGTTCATCACAACAAGGACGTTGGAACCGGTCTCACGGACCGCATTAAGAACAATGGTCGGTATCCCCTCATGCCGAACCGCCACATCGAAGTCTGCATACCCAAGAGACACCTCAGCGACGTCGCCCACAGTGATAGGGGCCCCATTCACCCGCTTGATGATGACCTTGGCCACATCTTCCGGGCTGTCATATTCACCCACAGTGCGGGCGATGTACCGTCGTTTCCCTTCGTCAAAGTCGCCCGCGCTAATGTTCCTGTTTTCCACATCCAAGGCCCGCATGAGCTCTGGGATCGTGATGTTGCGGGCAGCCAGGGCATCTGGGTTGACCATGACCTGGAGTTCCCGTTCTTGCCCCCCATAGATATTGGATGACGCCACACCGGAAATACGTTCCAGGCGCGGCTTCACATTTTCATCAAGGAAATCATACTCGTGGCTTAAGACGCCCTCATATCCCTCACGGGCCTGTAGGATCATCCACGCGATCGCGCTCTCGAACCGACCCCCTGACTTGATAATCGGCTTCTCCACGTCACCGGGATATTCCATGACCTGATCGAGCTTGTGCGAGACCCTGAGAAGGGCGGCGTCAGTATCGGTGCCGATCTCGAACATCAGGTTGATGTATCCTACACCGTCACTGCTTTCACTCGTCATCTTGTCCAGCCCCTCGACATTTTTCAATTCATCTTCCTGGACATCGATGACTTCCCGTTCAACCTCAAGAGGACTTGCCCCGTCCCAGAAGGTCTCAACGGACACCTCCGGCATGTCTACGTTGGGCGTCAATTGGATGGGAATCCTGAACAACGAAATAAGACCGAAGAGCACCAACAGGATAACCCCAACAGTGACGGTGACCGGCTTTTTTATGGAGGTATCAACAAGTTTCATCGAAAAACCGTGTGCTGAAGTTCATTCCAATATCTGCACTGGCTGCCCTGGCATCAAGCGCTCGTTACCCCGAACGACCACCTGTGCCCCGGCTTGGAGAGGTCCCTCAACCGAGACATTGCCGTCATAGTACCCAGTGACTTTGACAGGTACGGGCTGAGCCACGCTGCTGGCCACCATATATACGAGACGGTTCGTTCCGGCGGTCACGATGGCATCCTTGGGAACCAGCAGGGTTTTTCTTTGCGTTCCCAAATTGAACGTCGCCCTGGCCTCCATACCGCTCCTGATTCTCAACTCCGGGTTGGCCAGTTCGATTCGAACTGGAAACGTTCTGGCGTTCATGTCTCCTTCTGGCAAGACCGCAGAGATCTTGCCTGAAAATGTCTTGTCCGGCAGACTTGCTATCTCAACCCGCACCGGACTGTCTTGGGCAAGCTGCATGGCGTAACGCTCTGGCACGTCCACTGTGATTCGGATCTGCCCCAGGTCGAGCAGGGACAACACAGGCCCCCCAACATCTATCCACTCTCCCACCTGTGTGTGCTCCTCGGCAACAAAACCTGCAAAGGGGGCCATGACTCTTTTTTTCTGGATATCATCCCGCAACAATTCAATTTCAGCCTCCGTCCGCAAAAGCTCTTGTTTCAAAGACTGGTACTGATCCAATGCCTGGTCGTACTTGCTCTCAGCAATGCTGTCAGTCCCTTTGAGCTTGGTATAGCGGCCCAGCTCCTTTTCAGAAAACACCAAATTGGATCGCACTTTTTCCCTCGTGGCCTCTGCTGCCCTGAGCCGAAGGGCCAAATCGGTGGACCTGAGCCTTACAAGAAGACGTCCTTTCTCAACAAAGTCCCCCTCGCTCACCGGAAAATCTTCTACCAAACCAGAAACCTCAGCAGCGACCGTACTGCGGGCAATAGCCTCTGTCGTTCCTATCAAGGTTATCTGTTCTGAAACCATCTGCTCGATTGCAGGGGCAACCTCCACCGGTGCCGGTGGGGGACCTTGGGCAAAGGCATCTGAACCTGGCAAACAAAAGAGAGACAGGACAAGCCAGGCAACCCAAGCAATCAAGTGACTGCAACACTTCTTATGCATCAGCTTCCTCTTCTCCTAACATTCAGTGCATGAGTATCCGTCGTGTGTAGACCCGACCCTTCTGGCCTCTTCTGGCCTGCTTGTCAAGGGAATCTGTCTGCGTCAGCCGGACCAAGACAAAAAAGGGCTACCGTAGCGTACCCACGTACCGGTCTCCCAGAAGATGGTTTGCAATAACCACGCGCTGGATCTCGGAGGTTCCCTCATAGATCGTGAATACGCGGGCGTCTCTGTAAAAGCGCTCCACGGGATACTCTTTTGTATAGCCATACCCTCCGTGAATTTGCAGGGCCCTGGCCGTGACCCTGTTCACCATCTCGGAGGCAAACAGCTTTGCCATAGAGGCTTCCATGGTGTATCTTTCACCCCTATCCTTTTTGGCTGCAGCAAAAAACGTCAAGTGACGGGCTGCCTCTATTTCGGTGGCCATATCTGCCAGCATCCAGCGAAGCCCCTGGAACTTTGAAATCGGTTGACCAAACTGCTCCCGCTCCTTGGCATATGATGCCGCCGCATCCAGGGCGGCCTGGGCAACGCCAACCGACTGAGCAGCTATGCCAATGCGGCCACTGTCCAAAGTCGTCATGGCAATCCTAAAGCCATCCCCTTCTTCCCCGAGCAAATCTTCGGCAGGGATGCGGCAGTTGTCAAAAACCAGATCTGTTGTATCTGAAGCGCAAAG
>JASFIH010000044.1:0-6948 GCA_050122775.1 Deltaproteobacteria bacterium | reverse complement strand
AAAAGGCTCCAATCGCAGCTATAGGGAGCTTACGAATTGGCATCCCACCTTGTTGTTCGGCGCCACCCATCTTACAATGGCAATTTTTTCAATTTCAGTGCGTCCGCTGTCATCCTTGGTGAATCTCAGCTTAATCTTGTCACCCTCCGTGAGGTCGTGTCCAGAAAGCGAGGTGAAGCCTGCACCCGTCTCCGAGATATCCTTTAACAGCATTCTATTCCACTCTCTGCAATCTGCCAGCTTGCTCCAATAGCCTTCAAGATAAGTTTCCTTGCGCGACACCCCTCTCCACTCAAAGGAAACGAGAAAAGTCTTCCCGCATGTGCATCGCACCTTTAAGGGTGCTTGACGCTTTCTATACTTTGCAACATTGACAACTCTGGACGACAAGCAATAACGGCAGTCAACTAGAGCCGCATCGTCTCGGCCTACGTGGACTTTCCGTATTTGCCTAGAATCCATTGGCGCTCACAGAAAGGTTGACCTAATGGACCAACTCACAGTTGGGGTACTAGCACGTAGAGATCTTATGGCAGATTCTTTCTCTTTTGCTTGCCCATGCTCGGCTATTTCTTCCGTCTGATAACGTGTGCGTGTGCCCCTACAAATGGCTCTGGTTTGAAGGCCATACTATCCTTTTACCAAATATTGTCCTATGTTGACACCAAAATTGCGGAAAGGTGAAGGGGATCACTGGTGTTGAGAAAGGATGATGCTGTTAGGCTCGAGCAAGAATGGCGCTAGGTTTAGAACAGAATGTTGGGCATGTGTGTAGACGCCATTACAAAGAATAGAGCCCCGAAACCAAGTAAGCCCAATCTTTAGAATGGGCTGTATTTGCTGGGGATGTTTTCGAGATACTTGGAGTCGGGGCTTTCAAGATATTAGATGAGACGGTCGGATTCGTTGTCCGTGATCAGCAGATCAGCAGTGCAGCCTCAATATGTTGGAGATGGAAGAAGGCAGCTGGAGTTCAAGGGCGCTGGCCAAACAAGAAACCCGCATTCGCCTCCATTTGATCGAAGGTATCTCACCCAAACGAGAAATTGGTCACTCACATAGGTTCGCAAAAGACTTGAAATGCCAACCGTAAGAATTTTGGCCTTATCAGTTCTTCCATTGTAGCAGGTTACCTTGTCTCCAAGGCCATGGGTTCGGATTCAAAGACGCATGACATTGTGGTAAGTTTGCACCAACTTGCCGTAAGTCGGCAAATCGTAAATCTGGGAATTCAAGAATGGTTTCTAGTGATCATGACGTGACAGTCGGTTGAGCTGAGTCAAAACCGCAGCACGAGATATGAATTGTAGAAGCTGTACACTATGCTGACCGATCCTGACCAATGCAGCCTATTTCAGCAGTCTGTGAACCTCTTGTCGCAACTGCTCCATTCGTATGGGCTTTTGCAGGGTGCACATGGCCCCAAACTGTTTCGCCAAGTTGAGGTACCTATCTGATCCAATTCGTCCGCCTCCGGACATGGCAATGATTTTGACCTCTGGAAACTCTTGCCGCAGTTCCCTGATTGTCTCCAGGCCTTCCTTGTGAGGCATAATGATATCCGTTATGACCAGATCGGCTGCTTTCTCCCGTTGAAGTGCGAGCCCGTCTTCGCCGGTTGCTGCCTCCAACACTTCATATCCGAGACGTGCCAACATCTCTTTGAACACAACTCTTATCTGTTCTTCATCGTCTATTACGAGAATCTTCGACACAATTAACTCCTTTGCCTGTGGCCCATCTTTCATGCCGCCAGTGTGCGTTTCATAGCGCTTTCTATCGCCTTGAACTCCTTTTCCGGCTCCAACTGGACTGTCTCAGCTTCTGCCCACGTTCCGTTGTTCCCTATGAGTTCTAATCGGCAAGCTGCGTCCGGTGCACGCTTAGCGCCAAAATGACCCGCGGAAGCTGCTAGGGTACGAGCATTCTTGTTAACCGCAATAGCATCACCTCTAACTAGCCATCCCTTGAGCTTGCCTATTTGTTCAGCCGCGTCTTCTAAGAACAGGCTAACAGCCTTCTTCAAAGATTTCCCTGTCACCACCCACAGCACTCATAGCCTTTGACAAATCAAATATATCGTATATCGTCGACCATTGGCATAAACTTCAAGAAGACTATTTAATCTGTCTGCCATGTGACTAAACAAGCTCATTGCAGAAAGGACAAGAGACGCCATAGAAACCATGGCCAATTCAACCACCTTCACGTCTTTTGTTCTTTCCGGCGTTGTGTTCACTCCGATTTGCACAATGAGAAACCTATCAAAACCTGCCACGCGCTAAAACATAAGATAAAAGCGCAAATCCATACTGCCCTGTTCCAAGTCAGTTGGGTCGCAGAATTCACAGCCGACATGGTTAGCTTTGCCGACCCATCTTACGATGGCAGTCTTTGTTACTTCAGAGTGGTTCCTGTCATCCAGGGTGAACTTCAGTCTAACCTTGTCGCCTTTCCTGAAATTGTGGGCAGTAACCGTAGCGAATCCAATGCCACTAGGGGAGATATTCTCTATCAGCACCTTACTACACTCTTTGCATTCCGGCAGTTTGATGCAATATCCTTCAAGATAGACATCCTTCCGCAACACCATTCTGCGTTCAAGGCAAACGGCAAAGGTTGACTGACACTGGCACAAGACCTTGACTGAGCCGAAGCGATTTTTGAACTTGGCAACGTTGACATCTCTACGAGAACCACAGTATGGGCACACCAGGGATGTCTTACCATTGTGACTCGGAAGTACTTTACATGCTTTCATCTTAAGCCACCTATATCAATTCGCGCTACAGAAGAAATTCCACCAATCGGATTATTTGATCTATGATTTGTGCCAGAGCCGTTATTAGAACTGTATCTGGATTACCTTCCTCTTCTGCTCTTCATCTCTTGCGGAAAGCAAGACCTTTTTGAAGCGCCTGCACCAGATGCGCAAGTCTTTCTCGAACGTCGGGTAGTCGCCTATAACTTCCAGAAGCACATAGGCTTCACATCCGGTACCTTCACGGCTATTTGGACAAGCCGCTGGGGGCACTTCATCCCCAACGTGTCAATAACCTGAAGCGACATAATTACTCCTTTCCCCTGAAGCCAGCATCACACGAGCTGTCACCATGGCTGCGGCAATTTCAAATGCGGCGTTACCGTTATACATTCGTCGTCAACATGCAGGAACACATAACCCCTGCTTGGGGGACAGCAATAATCGTGCCATAGTCGCAAAACCGAAACATCTCTACAAACTTTATACGGTTAGAGAGTATCCGATACATCCCCCGATTATGAGACAGAATCGCTGATTGCTCTGGTCTCCAGCCCGACGTCATGACGTTGACGCTTCGCATCTTCAGCAATGTGGCTTGGCCGGTATGCAGCGGCCCTCTTGCCAATCGATGGGATCATGATAGTCTGATCGTAAAAATGTGGGAACCACAAAAAGTAAGGAGAAAAGTGATAATAGGATGGGAACTATGAAAAGTGCTCCATTTGACTATGGTCGATAAGACCCACCGAGATATGCTCTGGTCATTTACCTTGCGGTAAGACTGGACATTTGCCACTGTCGTAAGAAGGAGCGAGAAGGGCCAATTGGCTATGGCTTCCCAAACAACGAAGCCACTATACAGACTGTTCTGTCGCAGATTTCTAACCTAAATGGCAGGATTCGTCAAACTTGAGAGGCCAAATATAGGAGACGAAGACCGTTTGGCCGAGGATTTCGGCTGTGACCAATTGTGGGGTTGATCGGCCGCTACTCTATGGTCCCATTTCAAGGTAGAAGTGCTGTATGATTTTTGGCCCGTAGCTTTTCGACCTCAATAGCTATTACCGTACGTGCAGGCTGTCACAGGGCTAGCACCAAATGCGGGCGCAGAAAAGACAAGGTCGATTCTGACTCTGCGTTGTCCTATCACGATTGAACAAACGCTCAGTTGTTCGTAATGAAACCGTCACTACCAGCCGTATAGGTTCTGTTGCCTGACCCGTGGTGGGTCACGATTTGCAGTGTGTTTTGGGTTCCACTTGATGTTACGTTCACTGCTGATGTCTGCCTGAACCCGTAGGCCTTTAGAATGGCGATGGAATCGACCGATCCAGTGGGTCTGTGATTAAAGTACATCTGGGCGGCGGTGAAGGCGTTCTTGACATCCGAATGGGCGCCCGAATTGTAAGATTCCTGTCGGTAATGGTTGAAGGTCGGAATGGCAATAGCTGCCAGGATGCCAATGATCAGTATGACCGTCATGAGTTCAATGAGCGTAAAACCCTTCGTACTCCCCTTTTCAAACATCCTTGGCTCCTTTAGTCAGGCATTACCAGCAGCCTAATACAAGAAAGCCTCGAAATCAAGAGAATCAGCCATGGCAAGGAGAAGTCTTTGCTGTGTCATCTCAAGCGGAAACATCATTCTTTTCTCAGCCAGTTGTCGAGGAACCATGGGAAGTAATTCCTTATTCACATCGACCTTTGCCCGGTCCACCACTGGCAACGAAAATTGTTTCGAGACTGCCTCTGCAATGTGGTCCTCAGTCGCATAGCCCATCTCAATGAGTATCTGACCAAGCTTTTTCTTGTTCGTTCCTTGAACGACATAAGCGGCCTCGATTTGATCTGTCTTAACCAGTCCCTGTTCTATCAGGATATCCCCTATCTTCTTCTTACTGCTCTTCATGGATGAAAGCCTCTCCACCGATTTGTGACATGACAGGATGTGGGAAGACGCCGCATCAACCATGCCACTTGTCTTTCGTCATCCTACGTATTGAATATCAATATTAAATCAATCAGTTATACCACCCTTGCACACGTTATAAAGGCATCCATCACGTGAACTGGACGGATGCTGCCATACCATTTGTCAAGGAATCGTCAGGTCCAACGTCATGATCGCCACCTCTATGCGGCCCAGCATATAGCCCAACCGGCATATGCTGTGGGAATGTATACTTTGCGACATTCGGTTCTTCGAGCCAGCCAAACAAGATCAAGTATGACTTGCCGAAAATGAGAAACCGGCCTTCGCCACAATCCCATAGAGAGTATGTAACCTAAATGATAGGATCTTGTAAGGAGTTGGGCCAAATCGCCTTGTCACCACGAGAACGGAGAAGCTTTAAGCTTGATGGCTAGAGGATTCAGACGGACCTCTGATTTTTCAGGCACGTTTCAAGGTCGGAGCTGCAAAGGGCAAGTTTTACCGCCCCTATTTTTTGATTAAGCGTCTATATTCAGCGGCCGTTCTTCTTCTAACAATGAAGGGATGCCTCTCCGTTCCCTCAGCAATGCTATGGCCTTGGTACCCCGACCGTTTCATGCTATGAAACATGAATGTTTTTCGAAGGCTACTCGGCCCCCATCTAAGGTGCTTGCATGACCCCATTGCGGAACACATAGACTCCTTCAAGCCGCTGTCCCCCACCAAGGGGGGCATTATTGGAGTCCACAACCAGAAAACGCACGTTTGGATCGGCACCTAAAGTGAGTTGCAGCCAGAATTCCTGATTCGTGCCCTGATCGTCCGGCGAATCGTACGAGTCGGCTCGGCCGTTGAGCAACCTTGAAGTGATATCCCCGGAGTAGTACCCCTGGCTTCGCAAGGGGTCGAAGGTCACCAAATTGAATGCCGGGGCGCTGGTGGCATTTGGGTACATCCCGTTGTCCATGTAGAAGAGGGAAAAGGCTTTATACACCTCATTGCATTCGCTCAAAACGACGGTGCGGTGTGCTTTGGCCGCATAGGACAGCATCACGAGAATGGCGACCGCGGCGAGTATTCCGATGATAGCGATCACGATCAGCAACTCGATCAGGGTAAAGCCCTTTTCCTTGCCCAAACCAACCTCTTTCCTTTTACTGCCAGATGGCCCAGCAGGAAGCCTTTCCTGTTAAGGATATCAAGTTTCTCCCTATGTCACTTTGGGTGAGACCTCAGGCGTGATTCTTGTCACAAGGTCTGCCAATTTTCCATGCTTTTTCAGTTGTGCATGCCTTTTCGATTCTAATTGTCGCCCACGGTAGGTCACCCTCAGCAATTGCAGTGGATATAGAAAAATAACCTACAAGAAGAATCTGGCGACTCGCAAGCCGCCATAAACTCCAAGAAGACTGTTTAACCTGTTTGCCATGTGACCAAATAAGCTGATTGCAGAAAGGACAAGAGACGCCATAGCAACCATGGCCAATTCAACCACCTTCATGTTTTTGTGCCTTCTGGCGTCGTGTTCACTCCGTTCCGTCCAATAAGAAAGCGATCAAAATCTGCCATGCGCTAGAACATGAGATAACAGCGCAAGGCCCTGCTGCCCTGTTCCAGGTGAGTTAGGTCGCAGAATTCACAGCCCACCCGGTTGGCTTTGCCGACCCATTTTACAATGGCAGTCTTTGTTACTTCAGAGAGGTTCCTGTCATCCAGGGTGAACCTCAGCCTGACCTTGTCGCCTTTCCTGAGGTTATGGACAGTAACCGTGGCAAACCCAATACCAGTGCTGGAAATATCCTTTACCAGTATCTTAGTGCAGTCCTTGCATTCCGGCAGTCTGATGCAATATCCTTCAAGGTGGGTCTCTTTGCGGGGAGCCCTTCTGAAATCAAAAGAAACGGCAAAGGTTGACTGGCACCTGCACCTGATCTTTAGTGGCCCTGCACGATTCTTGAATTTGGCAGCATCGACATCTTTATGAAAGCCGCAGTGTGGGCACACAATAGTCGCCGTGTCATCTAAACTGGGGAATACTTTGCATGCTTTCATCTTAGCCGTCTTGTATCAATTGGCGCTGCAGTAGATGTCTGCCAAACGGATTACTTGTTCTTGCATGATCTGTACCAATGCGAGACTTTTGCACAACCTGCGGTATGGGGGCAGTTATTTTGACATTAATGTGGGAAGATGGGGTTCCTATTAAACCGGTGCTATGCCATATACCCACCAACTCAGTTGCGAGAAGGAGG
>JASFIH010000043.1:0-6966 GCA_050122775.1 Deltaproteobacteria bacterium | reverse complement strand
CAGGGTCTCAATACCCTCCCCTTCTTCATAAACAGGCTCTGGAGGCGAATCCCCAAATGATTCCATCACTGCGATATCCAAGCTGTAACGCTTACCAATCCTCGTGAAACTCCCCCAAATCACAAAGTCAGCGCCGGCGTTCAACCCCAGTGTCCGCAAACGGTCCAGGTCATCCTTCCTGGTGTCTTCCAACACTTCTGTGGGTTCCTGGGTCTCCACGACAACAACGCCTTCGCCCCTTAGTTGTTTCTTGATGAGATCCCGGATCTGCTCTTTCAAATCATCAACCCTTTCGGGCGCATGGACTTCGAACGGAAGGACAACGACACGGACCTCCTCCTGAGCCACAGTGCTAGTACCACACAATAGCAATACGCATAGGGATGACAGAAATTTATTTAGCATATCCACCTCAGTCCATTGGCAACGCCTTGCCGTCCACCAGTGTCACTCTGCGCGACAACTTCGCGGCCAGTTGCATATTGTGAGTAACTACCGCCGCTGTGATGCCATCATCACGATTCAGTGAGATAAGAAGATCATGTATCGATTCACCGGTCCTGGCATCCAGGTTTCCAGTCGGTTCGTCTGCCAACAAAATTGATGGCTTCAGTATGAGAGATCTGGCCACTGCCACTCTCTGCTGCTCCCCCCCAGAAAGCTCTCCAATATGATGTTTGAGCCGATCCTGTAGGCCCACCCGGATCAAAATGGCCTCAGCACGTTCCATGGCTTGTTTCGGATGAACACCTTGTATCAAGGCAGGCATCATGGTGTTTTCCAGTGCATTGAATTCTGGCAGCAGATGGTGAAATTGAAACACAAAACCGATACTCCGATTACGAAAACCAGCAAGCTTTTGCTCACCATACTTGAAGACATTTTCTCCGTGATAGAGTACCTCACCGCGGTCTGGTCGTTCCAAGGTCCCCAACAAGTGAAGGAGGGTTGACTTACCGACACCGGAAGCCCCGACAATGGCAACCATTTCACACTCGCAAATATCCAAGTCCACGCCTCGCAATACATCTACGCGATTACCGTTGGTAACAAAAGACTTGTGGACGTCTATGATACGTATCAGTGGCTGTTGGCTATTCATATCTAATGGCTGCTGCAGGATCGAGTCTGGAAGCCTGAAACGAAGGATAAAGCGTAGCCAAAAAGCTGATGGCTATCGCACACAGGGCTATGAGGGCGACGTCGACCAGTTGCACCATGACGGGAAGCGTAGAAATATAATACACGTCGCTTGGCAGTTTCACAAATTCGTACCGTTTCAGCAGAAAGCACAAAAGGCTGCCTCCCATGATACCCAACACAGTACCCACGACGCCAATGATCAGACCGTCCAGCATGAAAATCTGCATAATGCTTTTACTCGTGGCACCCATCGATTTGAGTATCGCAATGTCCTTATTCTTTTCCATCACCATCATGATCAACGTGCTGATAATATTGAAGGCGGCCACCAGGATGATTAGAACCAGGATAATAAACATGACGGTCTTTTCCAATTTTAGGGCCGAGAAAAAATTCTTGTTCATCTGCATCCAGTCCTGGGTCCAGTAAGCCACACCCAAGATTTGAAGTATGGACCTTGAAATCTCCTCAACCCTGTATATGTCATCAACCTTGACCTCAATGCCATGGACCGCGTCCCCGAGTCTGAGCAGCTGTTGAGCCACTCCAATAGAGACATATGCAAAGGAGGTGTCGTAATCATACATTCCAGAATCAAAAAGGCCCACGACTTGGAATTTCTTCATACGAGGTATGCGATTTCCTGTCGGCGTCAAGCTGCCGCCGACGGGTGACACAACGTAGACCTCATCTCCTGGATATGCAGCCAGAAGCCGGGAAAGCTCCTTTCCCAAAATGATGGCAGGAACTTTTCCGTTTTCAGCATTTTCCGGTGATTCAGAATTGACGCCTCTTGCCAGTGCCCCCAAATCACTGTCCTTCACGCACTTTTCAAGATCTACCACCTGTCCGGCCCGAGAGGGATCAATCCCTCTCAGAATAGCCCCAGAGACACTTGAACCACGGCGAAGCATGACCTGACTGTAGATAAAGGGAGCCGAGGCTTCTACCGCTTTCACGTTCTGAATCTTTTTCATCACCTCTTCATATTGGTCCATCTGACCATTGCGGCTCATAACCCTGATATGGGCGTTTGCCCCCAATATCTTGGACTTAATGTCTTTGGCAAATCCCGTCATTACTGCAAGTACCACCATCATGGCCATGACGCCAAGCATAACACCTGCAATCGAAATAAATGTAATAATGGAAATGAAGGCTTGTTTTCGTTTTGCGCGAAGATAACGGAGACTGACAAAAGTCTCAAATGACACGATCTGTCGCTCCCTAATGATTGCTTGTTTCCTGCCACCCGGGTGTGCGCTCAAGGCGGTCATATTTTGTGCCCGGCGGGTTGTACATCCCTCGAGGCAGATTCCCTGATTATGTGCGAAGTTCCCGAGAGCAAGTAAAGGTCACTGCTGCTCTGTGGCGACTTTTCTCAGCTGAGGGAAAAGGATAACTTCACGTATAGAGGCTGCATCGGTTAGCAGCATCACAAATCGGTCAATGCCAACACCTTCCCCTGCCGTGGGAGGCATGCCGTATTCTAATGCCGTCACGTAATCTTCATCCATGTAATGCGCTTCTTGGTCACCAGCTTCTCGATTCGCAGCCTGTTCCAAAAAGCGACTCCTCTGGTCGACTGGATCATTCAGTTCCGAAAATCCGTTGGCGATCTCACGCCCCCCGATAAACAGTTCAAAGCGTTCAGTCATATCGGGATTCGAGGAACTCCTCCGGGCAAGGGGCGAAATCTCCACCGGATACCCCACAACGAACGTGGGTTGAATGAGTTTCGGTTCAACCAAAATATCGAATAACTTGGTAAGGATCTTGCCAAGGCGTCCGGTTTTTCTTATCTCGATATTCCGCAGTCTGGCAAAATCAAGCAAACGCTCTCGATCGCCCAACATATCCGGTTCAATGCCACCCAATTCGCTCAAAGCCTCCGTGAACATTAACCGAGGCCAATGTCCAGACATCTCAATGGTGTTGCCCTGATATTCAAAGCGCGTACTGCCCAAAACCTGATCTGTCACCCGTACAAACATCTCTTCGGTAAGGGACATCATGTGCTCGTGATTTGCATAGGCCTGATACAATTCCAGCATGGTGAACTCCGGGTTGTGCTGCGTTGAAATGCCTTCGTTCCTGAAACTGCGGTTGATTTCAAAAACCCGATCAAATCCTCCAATGACTAGCCGCTTAAGATAGAGTTCCGGGGCGATCCGCAAAAATAGCTCCATTCCGAGGGCATCGTGGAATGTCTTGAAAGGCGTTGCCTCGGCCCCCCCGGGAACCGGCTGCATCATGGGTGTCTCCACCTCCAGGAAGCGACGCTCAAGAAGAAAACTGCGGAAGGATTCGATGATACGAGCCCTCTTAACAAAGATGGCGCGAACATGGGGGTTCATAATAAGATCCAGGTATCTGTGCCTGTATCGCTTTTCTGGATCTCTCAATCCGTGAAACTTCTCCGGCAAAGGCCGAATGGCCTTGCATAGAAGCCGAACTTCCTTGGCCAGCAGGGTCCACTCACCCGTCTTCGTCTGAAACACGCTTCCTCTGAAACCAACGAAATCGCCGACATCAAATTGCTGAAATGAAGCGTACGCACCCTTCCCGATCTCGTCTTGCTTAACGTAGGCCTGAAGCTGGCCTGTATAGTCTCTAAAGTGGACAAAAGTAGCCTTTCCAAAAGACCTGCGTCCCGTTATGCGACCAGCCATTGAGAATGTTCTGTCACCGTCAACCGCCCCACTGCATTGATCGATATACGCCCTTACAGCATCAACTGTATGGGACACTTCAAAGTCGTTGGGATAAAGCTCAATATCGTGCTCGGCCAATGCCTTGAGCTTCTCGCTTCGCTGGCTAACCTCCGTGCTTGTCCTTTTCGTGGTCATGCCCATGTTGTCCAGAAATCCTTAAAAGCTCAAAAAAAAAGAATCGCCAAAGCACAAGGAAAGAGGAGAAATGCTAAGGCTCCCCAATTCTTGATGGTTTGCCGGATCGGGATTACAAACAAATTCGTCTTTTGCACGCCCCTTTGGATACTACGTTTGATAAGCAGCCAGCATGTTGCACTGGAGGCATGCTCTTCTGGGGGCGTCTTCACGACCGTCTTTCCCGCAGATTGATGCTCCTGGCAGTTCCACGCAAAAAAAAGGACCTCCGAGGCGCCTCAATCCAGACAGAAAATACGTTCGCCTTTGCAGTATAGATTTGCGATTGAGCTAACGTATTTGCCCTAAGGTGTCAAGATAAAAGGCTTGCAGGGGCTTGTGCGTTCTGTGCATGGGCACGCTTGAACCCGTCCGCCAGACATTCACTATAGGATCGCAAAAACAGGACTGACATGAACGTACAGGCCCGCAGGGCGTGTAACCTTCAGGCAGAGTGCGGGCAGGCCAAGCAGCGTGTCATCTGCCATTTTCCCGAATGGACCAGTCGTATTGAATAAAAGGCTGGAATGCGTTTGGAGGGCCGGATTGGCTTTCAATGAGGCGGAGAAGGCTTGAGAAAAATGACCACCTCTTCTTGTTTGCTTTTCCTGTTGCCCAGTGTAAGGATATCCGTGCTTCTTCTCAACTCTATACGGCTTATGATGTAGTCATCTTGGAGATGCTCATTCAGGCATCTCCTGATGTTTGACTGAGCATTTTGTGTGGCTGGATAGGCAATCTTCTTCCGAACCGTTATGGTCTCTTCCACTTCGAAATCATCCTCTGCCTGACTCGCCTGAGCCGCCCTCAATTCGAACGGTCTTTCCGCAGACTCTTGTTTCGTCTCATCGGATGAAATGAAGAGATTTGCCACGCTCTCTAATTCCCGGCCTGTTGCCTTCTTTTCCATGTCACATAGGGCCTTTTGTCAGCATCGCAGAGCAAAGACGTGCCATCTTGTATCAGTGAAGCAGTTTCAATGCCTCTACGAATCTTCCTTCGCGACATAGACCGAATCTGTAGCTTCATCTCCCACGGATTCAACCACACTGTCATGTCCCGATTTATGCATTGCAGGGGGATGTTCCTCCATGATCGACGCTGTAACCTCACCCACAGGCAAGGCTTCGGTGTCATCCTTATCATCTACTATTTGGCTCGGAACGTTTTGTCCCGCACCGGTCGCATCAAAGGCATGATCCATCCTGGTGCCCTTTGAGCCCATCACTTCTTCGGCCAAGTCTTCGTAGTCCTTGTAACCTATGGCATGTTTGTCGTACTCTCCTACCGGCAGGCCGCAATCTCCCGCCTCCCTTAAGCGGATATTGTAACGGATCACTGTCTCGAAGACGTTTTCCCGAAATACCGACCTCACTTCTTCCAGGACTTGTCTGGAGTACCGCGTTCTATTGTCATACATGGTGATCAAGGCACGAGACTTAACGTCATGGCCTAGTCTTTCCTTCAGAATCATTACTATCTCTTGCAGCTTGGAGACACCCCGAAGTGAAAACAAGCTCAGATCAATGGGAATGATCACTTCCTCGCAGGCCCGCAGCGCATTGAAGCAAAGGTGGCCAATACTTGGGGGACAGTCAATGATGACATAATCATATGTCCTGCGAAGTGCCTCGACGGCTTGAAAGAGTCGGCTTTCCCTTCCCATCAACCGAGTAAGCTCCTGCTCGATTGCACTGAGAGATGCATTTGAAGGAGCCAAGTCGAGGTTTTCCCTGATGGGAATCAGAATGTCGTCCATTGCCACGGAACCATTTTGCGACGGCCTGATCACATCGTACATGCTCATCTCAAGGTCAGCAGGCTTGATGTTTAACCCCATGGTTGCATGGGCCTGAGGATCGAAGTCGATGAGGAGCACTTTCTCACCTTTCTTGGCAAGAAAATATGACAGATTGATGGCTGTTGTTGTTTTCCCGCAACCACCCTTTTGATTGGCACTCGCTATGATTCGCATAGATCCTCCTTTCGTTGGTTCAGCTGGGCACTTCTTATCTTTAAGCTGCCTTCCGTTCGCATGCACCAGGATAGGCGATTGCCCCTGCTATTGCGCCCAAAGGCTTCCCACGCCGGTGAGAAGATCGCCCATTTCCGGCCTGCTCCTCTTCGCCCTGCCCTTGCTGACACGGTCACGGAAAGCATGCCGGTTCACCTGAAGCCTTCGTGTAACAGAGGATGAAGGGGTGTGCAAGAAAAAAATACAATATATTGTATTTTCGTTCAGAGAGGCTTCTATTTGTAGTGCTTAGAAGCCATTTCAAAACCTCAGGTCGCGTTCGATGGCAAGGCGAGGGCCGATGAAAAAGCGCGGCATAGAAGGGAGTATGTGAGCATTGTCAAGAGGGTCTCAACGCAGCCATCGGGCGTTAGATGGGGTTTTGAAATGGTTTCCAGCGATTCAGGCGGTGTATCCGTCTTAAGATATCAAGACAATGCGCCCGGTGGGTCTATTCGCTTGACGTATATCCGGAAGGTCGTCCCCTCGCCCGTCTCACTCTGGACATCCAGTCTTCCGTTGTATGACTCCAGAAGCCTGTAGACAACAGAGAGTCCCAGCCCGGTTCCATGCGTCTTGGTAGTAAAGAAGGGGTCAAAGATCCTGCTTACTGTCTCACTTGACATTCCACAGCCATCGTCCTTGACGGTCACTTCGACCATGTCTTCGCCTTCAACAATCCTCGAGGAGACTTCTATCGTGCCCGTCCCGTCAATAGCGTGAGCAGCATTCAAGAGAAGGTTCCACATGATCTGGTGGGTGTGGTTGGCATCCATCTCCGTCCAAACACCCTCGGCAAGGTTCTGGATCACGTTAATTCTGTTTTGCCAAATACCATTTTCTCTAAAGAGTTCCAACGTGTCGTTGATGGCAGAACTCAGCTCCACGGGTTCTATTTTGTCCGATCTTGGATGTGCAAAC
>JASFIH010000042.1:0-7017 GCA_050122775.1 Deltaproteobacteria bacterium | reverse complement strand
TGGCTATTGTTTCGGATTTCGAATTTCGTGCTTCGAGTTTTACATCTTAATGCCTCTGCGCGGAGTTCATATTTGCATTGACTTTTGTAAGTAATTCTCAGGACACGACACTAGAAGCTGTGTCCCCATCTAAGAAGGTTCATAATCAACGCATACTTCAAGAAATATATAATGGCGATCACAACGATTGGGGACAAGTCGACATATCCAACGGATAGAGGTAGTATTCGCCTTATTCTGTAGTAAACCGGTTCTGTTACTCCTCTTAGGAATCTGACGATCGGGTTATAGGGGTCGGGCCCGACCCATGAGATTACGGCACTAATGATGACAATGATCAGGTAGAAACTGAGAAGCATATCCAGCGTTTTAGCCAGTCCAACGATGATGTAGTCCATGATCTCCTGTCCGACCTTACGCCTGCAGTTCTTTAAGTGACCCCGACCCACCACGGATAAATGGATTGCCCTGCAACGAAGGGAAAGGTTATGGCAGGTGCGCTCAGAAAAAGAGGCGTGATGAACACAGCACCAATTTCGCATCCGCAACCAGGCCCGTTTCTCCTCTTGCCGCGTCACTGCTTGCCCCAACCGGTGTCCGCTGGCATCCAGGAGGGGTCAATGCCTGATGTTTGAGATTATTACAATTTTGAAATATTGACGATTGCCTCTTAAAAGTCAACATATTTCATTCAAACCCGTTGACATGGATGTCTCAGTGGCGTTAATTGATTTCCGTTGAGGGTCGCCGCAGCCTGCGGAGCGGTGCCATCAGGCAGAACGTGCAAAGAACGCGCTCGCTATTGCGGTTCACAAAGCATCAAAGAAGCTATGCCAAAGAAGTTCTGGGCAGACTTCAGTATTGGCACCCGTTGTTTCATTGAGCCTGTCCTTCTTTTCTTGTCCTATGCTTTAGCGTGTGACCAGATGCCCAGGCTGTAGCACGGCCCTTATGCACTGTGAGGAGAATATGATGAAGAAGCTTAACAAGAGAATTGGTTTTATTGGTGCGGGTAATATGGGTGAGGCGATGATCCATGGTCTTATCAAATCAGGCTTATGCAAAGCCTCTGAGATTTATGCCAGTGACGTGAGGGATGCCCGGCTTCGTCAACTGCAAGACACGTATAAGATCCATACGAACGCTAACAATATGAAAGTTTTCGACCAGGTTGATGTTGTCGTCCTGGCAGTGAAGCCTCAGCACATGGATGACGTCCTGCGGGCCCTTGCCAGCGCTTTTCCACAGACAATCAAGGGACTGAAGCTCATCATATCGATTGCCGCCGGTTTTCCCATCAAGAGGATCGAGGCCCACCTTTATCCTCCGCTGGATCAGAACGCAAGGGGATTGCTTCCCATTGTGCGGGTCATGCCGAACACGCCCGCCTTGGTCTTGGCTGGCATGGCTGGTATGTGCGGTAATCAGTTCGCGCGAGAGTCTGATCTGGATCAGGCCCGTGCAGTTCTGCAGGCCATCGGGAAGGTGATTCAATTTGAGGAGGAAGACTTGGATGCAGTCACCGCCCTCAGCGGTTCAGGGCCTGCTTACGTCTTTTACATCATTGAGTCACTCGTAGAAGCTGGTGCCGAACTCGGACTCAGGCCGTCTCATGCTCTCAGTCTTGTCCTTGAGACCATCAAGGGTTCGGTCCAGTTGCTGGAAGAGACCGATGAAGCGGCTTCCTCTCTTCGAAAGAAAGTGACCTCCCCGGGCGGGACCACCGAAGCCGCACTGGCGCTGCTGGAACGTCACAACGTCAGCACACGTTTGAAGGATGCCGTCCAGGCTGCTGCCCGGCGTTCGAAAGAATTAAGTGGATCAGGATAGAAACTTGAACTTGCACCACGCTGTGGAGACGCCTGCCGAACCAAAGCCGACGAGAACGTTGGTATTGTTTCGCAGTCTTCCTTCTTGCAGCGCGCAACCCATGGCAAGGGGCACAGAAGCAGAAACCGTGTTACCAAATCGTCTGTGGGTGTTATAGCCTTTTTCTGCACCAAGGTTACATGACTGGATCACCTTTTCGCTCATGGCATCACTTGCAGCATGGCTGAAGATGATTTCGTGCTTGAAAGTATTCAGTACCGCATCTTCTCTGTAATGCTTGCACAGCCGAGAAAACACAAATCGAAAAATCTTCTCTCCGTACGAAAAAAACCTGAGGGGCGGAATTTCAGTCCTTAGCTCGCCATCGCTGTATTCGCTGAAATGCGGCAAGGGAATCTTGCACAGATTATGCCGATCTCCCCATGTTCTGAACGAGGCGTAGTACTCATCTTCTTCCCCCCCGTCACCCACTATGGTCGCTGTTGCAGCTTCACCGATCGTGAATATGGGGAAGTTAAATTCTATATCCTTCAAAGACTTGAATTCAAAGTCAACATACTCTCGAAAGTTAAACTCACAGTTCAGAATCATGACCCTCTTGTACATGCCGGTCTTAATAAATGAATGGGCCACATGGATAGCCCTGAGCCAGCTTGCACACGCATCCAATATGTCGAAGCACGTAGCCTTTTCCAGCCTGAGCAGTTTCTGAAAAACATTGGCGGTTGCGGGCTCAATACAGCCCCTCCCAACCCCCACATAGATCAAAAGATCGATGTCATCGGGCGACATGCTGGCGGATTCTAAGGCTTTCCTACCGGCCTCAATGCCAAACTGAATGGCCCGCTCGTTCTTGGCCCTGTGATATCGCACCTCGGTCACTGACCTTTGGAACAGCTCATCAAGTTTGGAGGCAAGCAAGTCCAGAGCCTTGTGTGTCAAATAACGTGCACTCCTGGAAATGATCTCCTGAATGATCTCGGTATTGGTTACTATCTTGCTGGGAAGCGCATATTCAATCGCACAGTATCTCATCGCTGAATCCTTTCACCAAGGCGCGTGACTCCTCATCATGGAAGCGATACGTTCGATCGGGCGGCGGGTGCCCCATCCATCACGTCTCTTGGCAGTGGAAAAAACGTGCAACGCCAAACATTTAAACGACGATTCGCATGCTGATGTCTACAGCTCTCGGAGAGTGGGTTATGGCCCCCATGGAGACAATGTCAACGCCGGTATCAGCAAGTTCGGCCAGGGTGTCCAAAGTGACACCCCCCGACACTTCGATTAAGGCCCTCCTCTGAATAAGGGTAACTGCTTTTCGTATATCTTCTAGGCTCATATTGTCAAGCATAATAACATCAGCCCCGTTTTCAAGCGCCTCTTTGACTTGGTCCAGGTCCGAGGCTTCCACCTCTATCTGCAACAGGTGCGGCTTGCGGGCCCGTGCTCTATTCACCGCTTCGCTTATGCCCCCGCAAGCCAAGATATGGTTATCCTTGATCAAGACGCCGTCATAAAGTCCAAAACGATGGTTGTGGCCACCTCCCATTCTTACCGCATATTTCTCCAGCCTACGCCAACCTGGCGTGGTCTTGCGGGTGTCTGTCACTTGCACACCGAATCCCTTTACCCGATCCACGCAGTGCCTGGTAAGCGTAGCGATCCCTGAAAGGCGCTGAAGGAAGTTCAGCGCTGTGCGCTCCCCTGCTAACAGCGCCCGTAGTTTACCCCTCGCCCTGAGGATTTCACTGCCGCTCTCAACCCGGTCACCATCTTGAAAGATCGTCTCAAAAAGCACGCCAGAATCAAGCGTGAAAAAGACCTCCTGAGCCACCTTCAGCCCAGCCAGAATCAGATCCTCTTTGGCAAAAATGACTGCTGTTGCCACACGATCGGGTCCAATCAGCGCTTCTGAGGTTACGTCGCCAGAACCAATATCCTCTTCAAGGGCAAGCCGGATCAATTCTTTGATGTCAACCATGCGTCACCGTGCGTCCATTCATCCTGGCATAATCTGAGTTGCCGCCCGGCTGAGAACCCTTTGCTGAACCTGCTTGGAGTCCTATGTATCAAAATACATACTGCGCTGCTATTGGGCCTCAAGCATCCCCGGCCAACGCAATCACTTTTTCCAGGTTCTCCTGGAGCTTGTGTCTCTTTTCTTCAAGCCGCGCCTCTTTTTGGCGCACCTTCTCAATCACTTCGTCTGGAGCCTTCTGGAGGAAATCTCTGTTGCCAAGCTTCCCCTGCACCCCATTGAGCTCCTTCATGATTTTTGTGATTTCTTTGTTGAGACGCTCCTGTTCAAGCGCCAGGTCGATGATGTCCTTCAAGGACACAAAGATGGTGCAGCTCCCAAAAACCGTTGTGGCCGATGCGGGTGGTCGATCCCCGGGCGCTTTGACATGGAAGTCCTTCAACCTGCAAAGGTTGATGACCACATCTCGGCGTTCTTCAAGCAGCGCTCTTGTTGGTTTGTCCTGGCTGTGAACTGTAACGTCCACAAACAAGGATGGCGGGACGTTCATCTCCCCTCGGATATTGCGCACGCCGGTGACGACCCCCATCAGCACCGCCATGGCACCTTCAGCTTCACGGTCGTCCCGATCCTCAGTGCTGCGTGGAAAGTCGGCCTTCATAATGGAGCCTTCCGTGCCAGGGAGCTTATCCCAAATCTCTTCAGTAACAAACGGCGTAAAGGGGTGCAGCAGACGCACTGTCTCGTTCAGGACAGACCAAAGCACAAATCGCGTGGTCTCATACCGTGACGACCGGGGCATTTTCTTTGCATTTGCCTCAGAATTCCCGGCCGGAACGAAGTCTTCATAGAGGAGTGGCTTGATGATTTCAAGATACCAATCACAGAGTTCATGCCAGACAAACTGGTAGAGGGCGCTTGCGGCGTCGTTAAACCTGTATTCGTCCAGGCCCCCTGTCACGGTCTCCGCCACGCTGTTCAGCCGACTCAGAATCCACTTATCTGCCAGCGAGAGGTTCTTGGCATCAAGTCTCACATCGTCAGGTCTAAACTCCGACAGATGCATTAGGGAAAAGCGGGCTGCATTCCAGAGCTTGTTCACAAAATGCCGGTATCCTTCAATACGGTCTTCAGAAAGCTTGATGTCACGTCCTTGCGCCGCAAGAGCAGCCAAGGTAAATCTGAAGGCATCTGCACCATATTCGTCGATCACATATAGGGGATCAATGACGTTGCCCTTTGACTTGCTCATCTTCTTGCCCTCAGCGTCGCGCACCAAGGCATGAATATAGACGTCCTTGAACGGCACCTCGTTTCTGAAATGGAGGCCCATCATCATCATTCGGGCAACCCAGAAGAACAAGATATCAAAGCCGGTCACCAGCACCGAGGTGGGGTAGAACGTCTTCAAGGCCTGCGTCTCCTCAGGCCAACCCATCGTGGAAAACGGCCAAAGGGCCGAGCTGAACCAGGTGTCAAGGACATCGGTTTCTTGAACAAGAACCTTGCCCTGGCAAGCCGAGCACACCCCAGGGGGTTCCATGGCAACGGTCACCTCATGGCAGTTTTCACATGTCCAGGCTGGGATGCGATGTCCCCACCATATTTGCCGGGAAATGCACCAGTCCTTGATATTGTCCATCCATTCAAAATAGGTCTTGGTCCACACATCCGGTATGATCCGGGTATCGCCACTCTTAACTGCAGCAATCGCCTTTTCAGCCAGCCGCTTGACCCGAACAAACCATTGCCTGGATAGATAAGGCTCAACGGTAGTTCGACAACGATAGCAATGTCCCACGCTGTGCTGGTAGGCCTCCACTTGCTCCAGGAGCCCCTCTTTGCGGAGCGCTTCAAGGACTTGCTCGCGACATTCAAACCGATCCTGTCCCTGAAAACGGCCCGCCTGCTCATTCATGCGGCCATCGCCCCCTATGACCTTGACGGATGCAAGGCGGTGGCGCTCACCTATTTCAAAGTCATGAGGGTCGTGAGCAGGTGTAATCTTGAGCGCACCCGTACCAAATCGCATATCTACATATTCGTCGAAAATGACAGGAATCTGTCGGTTCATCAGGGGAAGTATGACCGTCTTGCCCTTCAAAGCCTGGTACCGGCTGTCCTCTGGGTTCACCGCCACAGCCGTGTCTCCAAGCATGGTCTCAGGACGGGTGGTGGCTACGACGATCCCGCCTTCGTCATGGACAAACGGGTACTTGACGTAATACAGATGCCCATTGTGGTCCTCATGATCTACTTCCAGGTCTGACAGGGCCGTTTGACAACGGGGGCACCAGTTGATGATATAGTCCCCCTGATAGATCAAGCCTTGTTCGTAGAGCTTTACAAACACGGTTCTGACCGCCTTGGACAATCCTTCGTCCATGGTAAAGCGCTCACGATCCCAATCGCACGAGGCACCCAAACGCTTCAGTTGTTGAATGATCTGGCCGCCATATTCTTCCTTCCACTGCCAGACCCGCTTGACGAAATCCTCGCGCCCCAGGCTATATCGGTCCCTTTGCTCTTTGGCGAGTTCTTTTTCCACGACATTTTGGGTGGCAATGCCCGCGTGGTCAGTACCGGGCATCCACAATACGTTGTAACCCTGCATACGACGAAAACGGCAGAGGATGTCTTGCAGCGTGTTATTATGGGCGTGGCCCATGTGAAGCACGCCTGTTACGTTAGGAGGGGGAATGACAATCGAGAAGGGCTTTCTGTCACTCACGTCTTGAGCTGCAAAAAGGCCCTCTTCCTCCCAGTAGCCGTACCAATGTCTTTCAACCTCCTTCGGTTCATAGCCCTTCTTGAGTATCTTTGAACGCATTTCACCTGCCCCGAAAATTGAAAAGGGGATTAATCCCTTAACCCCCGGCGCTGTTGAACGAATTTCGAACGGCCCTGTCCGGTTCTCAAAAGGGTTGTTTGAGCCGGCCAATCTTCCTGGCACCAGCCGCTCTGGCGACATCTAAGGAGTACGCGCTCGGCCCTTTCTTCTACCGTCCGCCTGTGACAATCCTGGTAATGATCTCGTCTTGGGATCTCTGTTCTAAGTCCTCTAGCAAAAGACTCAGAGTGAAGCTGTCTACTCCTTGTTTTTTTAGGAATATCACCATCTTTTGAAATGTGTCAAGATTTTTGTGTGCCCTGGCAGCCCTTCTGGATGGGATCTGTTGACATGGTTCTAGAAGCCATTGCAAAAC
>JASFIH010000041.1:0-7068 GCA_050122775.1 Deltaproteobacteria bacterium | reverse complement strand
TCCTAGCGATAAGACGGCAGCAGGAAGGAAGATCCTCGCGGAACATCCCGATTCGCCAGGGAGTCTGGGCATAGCCATCAGTGAGGCGATTGAAGACGCCGTGGGCGATGAAAAGGCACGCTATTCGTTGGGCAGCGTTTTGAATCATGTTTTGTTACACCAGACTGTGAATGGCCTGGAGTGTCAGAAGCAACTGAAGAAGATCGGCGTATATCCCGATGTTGTGATTGGTTGCACAGGTGGGGGAAGCAACTTTGCCGGGCTGTGTCTGCCTTTTGTCAGGGACAAGATCCACGGCAAAGAAATCTCTGTCGTGGCGGCTGAGCCCACATCCTGTCCAACCATGACGCGGGGACCTTTTGCCTATGACTTTGGGGATACGGCTCAGACAACGCCTCTGCTGGCCATGCACACGCTGGGCCATGACTTTGTGCCAGCGCCCATCCATGCGGGTGGCCTCAGGTATCATGGTATGGCACCCATCATCAGCCATCTCGTCAAGGAGCAGATTATCGAAGCCAGGGCGTACGATCAGTTGGAGACCTTCGAAGCAGGAGTAAAATGGGCTGGGACGGAAGGCTATATCTCTGCGCCAGAAACCAACCATGCGATTGCAGCCGTTGTTCAGGAGGCCCAACGGGCCAAAGAGGAGGGGAAAGAGAAGGTCATTTTGTTTAACTGGAGCGGCCACGGGTTGGTCGACCTTGCAGCTTATGATGCCTTTCTTTCGGGAAAGCTCACGAAGTATGAACTCCCGGACGAAGAGATCCAAAGATCTCTGAAACTGATAGAGAAGCTTCCCAAGCCCTGATTTTCAATGCGTGAGTCTCCGTGGTTCAGTGCGATCAATAGTCATGAAACCCGTTTCTGAGACATTGCACCAACATGAAGCGACGCATAATGTATGAGCAATTAGAAATCAGATGTCCCAAGTTAGGGGGGGAGGTCACCTTTGCCTACTGTCGCAGAGAGGGGGGCGACCTCCCTTGCCCACGCACCCTGTTGTGCTGGCAACCGCATTTCCCTGTTGAGAGTTACCTCAGAAGCCAACTGACCCAAACAGAGTGGGATCAATGCTTCAACCGACCACCCAAAGACAAGATCAGCACGCTGATTGAACTGATCGAGGCCGCAAAGCAGCGCAGAGGCCTTGAAGACTGATGTCTTCTGCCTTGATCTCACCTCATATCTTGCCCCGCCAGCCGAATTAAGATATTCTAATATTTGTATTATAGTTGTCAAAAATATGTTCCTATTGGTCTGGGGGCATGCCTCCGCTCTCGCCTGTTTGACCATTGTTGAGCCTTCTCATGGCTCGCTCCGCTAAAATGCAAAAACTCGTCCCGCGTTGCGGGACTCAGACAGTTTGCATTTTGACGCTTCGCCTCGCCAAGAAGGCTTTACAAAATGATCAAAATGGCTCGATCGGAGGCGTGCGTTCCCATCCGTAATGGAACATATCTATGAGGACCAATATAATTTTCATCCGCAGGTTCAGATTGGTCTGAAGGAGAAACTTCTGTATTGTCCTGGATCGCGCTACCCGTAGTAGCCTGTTGAGCTGCAACCCTCGGTGTTTTTTATGAAACCTATTGTTGCCATTGTAGGACGCCCGAACGTGGGCAAGTCCACCCTCTTTAACCGAATGACGCGTTCTCGCAAGGCTTTGGTGGATGACTTCCCCGGTGTAACCCGGGACCGGAACTATGGAGATGCGCAGTGGGATGGGACTTCCTTCACGGTGGTGGATACTGGGGGTTTCTCCGATTCCAAGTCGGAAGAGCTGGGCTCCTCGGTCAGATATCAGGTCATGCAGGCGATAGAAGAAGCAGACCTAGTGGTCATGCTTCTGGACGGGCGGCAAGGGGTTACACCCGTTGATAAAGATCTGGTGCAAAGGCTTCGCAAGTCAGACAAACCGGTCTTTTTCACGGTCAACAAGATTGATGGACCGAAGCACGAATTATCTTTGTCTGACTTTTCCGTTCTGGGGGTTGACCCTCTCTATCCGGTTTCTGCTGAGCACGGGTACGGTATCCATGACTTCATGGATGCCCTGGTCGCTGTGTTGCCCCAGAGTATGCCCGAGTCCGGCTCTGACAGGATCAGACTGGCTGTTATTGGGCGTCCAAACGTGGGGAAATCCTCGTTGATCAATTGCCTCCTTGGAGATGAGCGTTTGGTGGTGAGTGACATTCCCGGCACCACGCGGGATGCCATTGATACCGTTTGCAGCGTGAATAAAAAGGAATACGTGCTCATTGACATGGCAGGAATCCGCCGCAAGGCACGCGTACGGAAGAAGTTGGAGAAATTTTCCATTATTAAGGCACTCAGAAGTCTTGATCGATGCGACATCGCACTGGTTATGATGGATGCCTCTGAAGGCGTGACGGACCAGGATGCCAACATAGTCGGTTATGCCTTGGAGCGGGGTCGCGCCTGTATTCTGCTCTTAAATAAATGGGACCTGGTGGAAAAGGATTCCACCACCACCAAGAAATACATGGACATGGTAAAGGAACGTTTGCGTTTTGTGCGCTTTGCTCCTGTGATGACCATTTCCGCCCTCACGGGGCAGCGGGTGTTCAAGATCTTTGATCTGGTGGAGACCGTATACGAGCAATTCACGACCCGCGTCAACACGGGACGCCTGAATAGGGCTTTTAAGGCTATCGTTGACAGACATCAGCCGCCGTCTCATCGTGGGAGACGCATTCGGTTCTATTATGTGACACAAGTCGCTGTGGCTCCGCCAACATTTGTATGCTTCGTGAATGATCCAACCGGTGTGCGTCGCTCTTATGAACGATATGTGATAAACGAAATCCGCGCGGCCTTTGGGCTCGACCGGACGCCCCTGCGGGTTATGTATCGCAAACGAGAAAAGGGATGACGAATAGACTTCACAGAAAGGCTTAAGGGCTTTTTCGATGGATCTGTTTAGTCAGTCTGGGAAAGATATGCAAGAGGCTGACCGTCCTTTGGCAGACAGGATGCGACCAAAGACACTTGAGGAGTTTGTGGGTCAAACCCGAATCCTTGGCAAGGGGAGCCTGCTGCGTCAGGCCATAGAGGAAGACAGACTGTTTTCGGTCATCTTCTGGGGGCCGCCCGGTTCAGGCAAGACAACCTTGGCTCGGATCATGGCCCGCGAGACACAGGCGCACTTTGAGGCTTTTTCTGCGGTGCTTTCCGGCGTCAGAGAGATTAGAGCCGTCATTGATGAAGCTGTTGTGCAGCGCCGTTATCACAACAAGAAGACTGTTTTGTTTGTAGATGAAATTCACCGGTTCAACAAGGCCCAGCAAGATGCTTTCTTGCCACACGTTGAGAGCGGTTTGATTACGCTCATCGGAGCAACCACCGAGAATCCTTCCTTTGAAGTCATTTCTCCTCTTCTATCACGGACACGTGTATTGGTGCTCGAACCATTCTCTGATGAGGAATTGTCGACCATCTTAGAGCGTGCAATAGGTGACGCTGATAGGGGGCTGGGCTCACTGTCGTTGCAGGTTGATCCTGATGCGCTGAGACACATTGTGTGGTCGGCGAATGGCGATGCCCGCACAGCCCTTAATAATCTGGAGGCAGCCGCAACTCTTGTGCAAGAGAAGCCTCAGCCAGAAAGAAGGGTCAAGCGGATTGTGGCAGAGTCTGTGCTTCAGAAAAAGGCCCTTCAGTATGACAAGGACGGTGAAGAACATTACAATCTTATTTCGGCTTTTCACAAGAGCCTGCGGGGGGGAGACCCGGATGCGGCCCTATATTGGCTCGGTCGCATGCTGACTGCAGGGGAGGATCCTCTCTACATTGCACGACGTATGGTCAGGTTTGCGTCTGAAGACGTGGGTAACGCGGATCCGAGGGCCCTTTCTGTGGCTGTTGCTGCCATGCAGGCCTTTCAGTTTGTTGGACTTCCTGAAGGAGATCTAGCTCTGGCCCAGGCGGCTGTGTACCTTGCCACGGCGCCGAAGAGCAATGCCCTTTACACAGGTTACGGCAGAGTGAAAGAAGCGATTGGAGGGACCGGTACCCTTCCCGTGCCCCTGCATATTCGAAATGCACCAACAACCTTGATGAAGCAGCTTGGTTACGGCAAGGATTACAAATATGCCCACGACTTCGTGGATGGCTATGTGCCACAAGAATACTTGCCTGAAAAGTTGAAGGACGCAGTGTACTATGAGCCTACCAACAGAGGATATGAAAAGATCATCAAGGACAGGCTCCTGAAATGGCGTAGACTCCGCGAATCAATGCTCAAGAACGAAAATAAGAAACGGCCATAGTCTTTGGACAGCGGCCATTCTTCGCCTGCGCTCGCCTTGTCATAAGACCCGATCTGAGGTTTTGAAATAGCTTCTCAAGATGTTTGGTCGTGCGCTTGGCCGTATGAGCATTGTTGGTACAGAGGTCTTGAGACGGGCGGGGGAATTGGCGCAGCTCATCGCTGGTGAGGCTATTGCTGGGTTACTCGAAAAACCTCCTCGATAGTTGTAATGCCTTCCAAGACTTTCTGAGCGCCATCTTTGCGAAGCGAAATCATCCCTTGCTCGACGGCCTCGCGCTTTATGGCATTGGCATCTGCGGTTCTCAGGATCAGGTTCTTGATGGCATCATCCAGGAGCATCAACTCAAAGATGCCAGTTCTTCCCTTGTAGCCCGTATTCAGGCAGGAAGGGCAACCTCTGCCACGGCATATCGTCTTTCCAACGGCCATCTGGGGGGTTATGTTGATGCTTTCCAGGGACTCTTGATCCGGGGTATAAGATTCCTTACAATCAGCACAGATTACACGCACCAGTCGTTGGGCCAATATGGCTACCACCGAAGAGCTGACGAGAAAAGGTTCGGTGCCCATGTCGATAAGCCGGGTCACCGAACTGGCTGAATCGTTTGTATGAAGCGTGGAAAAGACCAAGTGGCCTGTCAGCGCAGACTGGATAGCAATTTCCGCAGTTTCCAAGTCCCTGATCTCGCCCACGAGAATGACGTCCGGATCTTGACGGACGATAGAGCGAAGCCCGTTGGCAAAGTTCAGCCCGACTTTGGGGTTAACCTGAATCTGACCGATTCCCTCAATCTGGTACTCAACCGGATCTTCAATCGTGATAATGTTGATGTCCGAATTGTTGATAGTCGTGAGCGCGGCATAAAGGGTGGTGGTTTTGCCGCTTCCTGTGGGCCCTGTTACCAAGATAATGCCGTGCGGGGTTCGGATGAGCCTATCGATAATCTTAAGCCTCTCCTTTGGCATACCAAGGTCTGAAAGCTTGAGCAGGACACTTGACTTGTCGAGTAGTCTAAGGACAACGCGCTCGCCAAAGGCAGTGGGAATGGTCGAAACACGAATATCAACATTCTTGTCCGCAATTCTGATCTCGATGCGGCCATCCTGGGGAAGCCTCTTTTCGGCGATGTTGAGCTTGGCCATGATCTTGATACGGGATACCAGGGTCGACTGAATCCGCTTGGGCGGAGCAAGCTTGTCATACAGAATGCCGTCCACGCGATAACGCACCTTGAGCTTGTCTTGATACGGTTCAACATGGATGTCGCTGGCACGGGCCTTAACCGCCTGTGAAAGCATCAGATTGACCAACCTGATAATGGGCGCCTCACTCGTTTCATCCAGAAGATCTCCGGTTCCTTCTATTTCAGAGAGGATTATCTCACTGTCTTCCTCATGCATGTCCTGTATGACCTGTTCAGCAGAGTCTTGACTCATGTCATACGCAAAATTGATAGCTGATAGGATTGCTGAATACGGGGCAAGCACCACCTTAAGCCCATCCCACCCCAAAGTGAGGCGCAAATCGTCCAGCGGCTGAAAAGCAAGGGGATTGTTCACCGCAATGGAAGCCTCATTTGAGGTAAGCACAGGGACCATCTTGTGTTTCTTGAGAAATTGGATTGGTACCTCGGCGGCAAAATCGGTGTTGAGGTCTCCCATAGGAAGATGAGACAGAAAAGGGAGATCAAACTGGACGCTAAGGGCCCTTAACAGATCAGTCTCCGAAATGACCTTGTTCAGGACAAGGATTTCCCCCACCCAGCCCCCCTTTTCTTCCTGTATCTTAAGGGCATCAGCAAGGGCTTCGTCTGAAAGCCCGCAAGTTTCTCTTAACACGTCTCCGAGCTGCTTCATGATGGTGCCTATTGGGTCTCGACCAGAGGTTCAGCTTCAAGCTCGATCTCTGGTTCGACTTCTGATTCAACGTCTGGTTGGACGTCTGGTTCAACCTCTGGTTTGATTTCAGGTTTGACCTCTGGCTTCTCCCCTCCGCGGTAAGTTCTCTCGTACATCTTGATCACACCCTCCTTGATCGTCTCCATGTCTCCTCTCTTCTTTTCATATACTTGTTGGGCTTCTCTCGGGTTTTCAATGATATGGGGCGTCAGAAATACGAAAAGATTGGTTCTGTCTCCAGAACTTCCTACTGTCTTGAACAGCCAACCAAAGAAAGGAATATTTCCAAGGCAAGGGACGCGGTATGTGCCTTGGTTGAGCGTTTCATCGATCAGGCCGGCATACACCACGGTATTGCCGTCCTTGATGATCACCGTGGTTTCAGCCTGTCGCTTTAACGTGGTCGGGAGTCCCAACGCTTCCTGGTCGACCACTTGGGAGAACTCCCAGTAGACCTTCAGACGAACAAACCTTTCCTGGTTGATTTGCGGTGTGATCTTGAGGGTAACGCCTACATCCTTGAATTCATAGTTGCTATAGTCCACTCCTGCTGCTGATGTTTCCTGTCTGGTCAGATAAGGGATATTCTTTGCGACGATGATTTGGGCCTCTTCATTATCGGTTGTCATAATCTGCGGTGTTGACAGGATATGCACGTCGCTATCGGTTTGGTATGCCCGCACAACGGCTCCTATAGTGGGGAATTCAATCCCACTGATGTTGATGGTTTCGCCCAGAACCCCAAACGAAAACCCGGTAGGGAAACTAACGATCTCTGTTGTCGCATCAAGCGATGGAAGCTGACTCTGTGGCGGCGTGGAGGCTCCGAACATGCCAAGGTCTCTGTCTTCATAGCCGCCGATATCGTCTGCGAC
>JASFIH010000040.1:0-7088 GCA_050122775.1 Deltaproteobacteria bacterium | reverse complement strand
CAGTCAGGTAAGAACGGCAAAGACCTGATCATCTCCGTGCCTCCAGGGACCATCATAAAGGATGCCGAAACCGGACGCGTGCTCAAGGAGTTGTTGGCTAGTGGGGAATCCTATCTGACGGTTCGTGGCGGACGCGGTGGCCTCGGAAATCAGCACTTTGCATCACCAAGAAGGCGTACCCCCCGATATGCGCAACAAGGTGAGCGCGGTCAGGCCCTATCCCTAAAACTTGAACTGAAACTCATAGCCGATGTTGGTATCGTTGGCCTTCCCAACGCAGGCAAGTCAACCCTTGTTTCCAAGCTTTCCGCTGCCAGACCCAAGGTTGGTGATTATCCCTTTACAACGCTAACCCCTACCCTTGGTGTGGTTGCATGTGGACAAGCCGATCCCTTCATTATCGCCGATATCCCTGGACTGATTGAGGGAGCTCACCGTGGGGTGGGCCTTGGAACCCGATTTCTCAGACATGTCGAAAGGAGCCGATTCCTGCTTCACCTGATTGATCTTTCTACCATTCCGTCAGAGAACCCCCTTGGTCCGTATCAGACAGTCAATCAGGAACTTGAACAGTTTAGCGCTGCCCTTGGTCAGCGAACTCAGGTGGTCGTATTGAACAAGGTGGACAAACCGGGTGCAAGGCTCGTGGCGGAAAGACTTCGCAGTGCCCTTGAGTCTGTAAACCCCGACGTATGGGTCATTTCGGCGACCGAGGGTACGGGCCTGGAGGGACTCAAGAACCACTTGGCCAAACTGGTGGAGAAAGCCAGAGAGGCGGACCTTGGCACGACCGAGAAGAACCAGGTAGGAACATGACGGCAAAAAAGGAACGTCTGCAGATAAGAAAGAGGATCTTTGCCGGGATTAGGCGGGCTGTTGTCAAGGTTGGCAGTGGGGTCCTCACGCACGATCAGGGGCTCAACGCCAAGTTAGTCAGGCGCCTGGCAAGAGAGATCTCAACGCTGATGGACCAGGGTTGTCAGGTGATCCTAGTCAGTTCGGGGGCAGTCGCATCAGGACTGAAGAAGATGGGTATGGCTGAACGACCGTCTGACATCCCTCACAAACAAGCGGTGGCGGCTATCGGACAGCCGTGGCTTATGCTCGAGTACGAGAAGTCCTTTGCCCTTCATCAGAAAAAGGCGGCTCAAATCCTACTGACAAGAGACGACCTCTGCAACCGTAAGCGCTATTTGAATGCCCGCAATACCATCAATGTCCTTTTGGATTGGAAGATCGTACCTGTTATCAATGAAAACGATACCGTGGTCGTGGAAGAACTCAAGTTCGGCGACAATGATAACCTTTCGGCTATGATTACCCATTTGATGGATGCCCAGATACTCATCAACCTCACTGACATTGATGGCTTCTTCGACAAGGACCCCCGGGTACACGACGATGCGTCGCTCATACCGCTGGTTTCGCACATCGACCGAGCGATGGAAAAGGCCGCCCTCGAGATTCCAGGGGCTTTCGGTATAGGAGGGATGTCCAGCAAGATCCAGACGGCAAAGAAGGTCACAACCAGCGGGATCCCTATGGTGATTGCCAGCGGTCTAAAAGCGAACGTCTTGAAAAGACTGTTTGAGGGTAAGGATATAGGAACCCTTTTCCTCCCCAGGGAGGCAAAGATGCAGAGTCGGAAGTGCTGGATTGCGTTCACCCTGAAGACAAAGGGCGCTATCAAGGTGGACAGGGGAGCGGCTGACGCCATGTCTAAACAAGGCAGGAGTCTGCTGCCTATTGGCATCATAGATGTCGAGGGTGATTTTGGCATAGGTGCTGCGGTGAGTTGTATGGACCCCGACGGCGTGCCTTTTGCCACAGGGCTTGTGAATTACGCAGCTTCTGACATCAAGAAGCTCATGGGCGCCAAGACCAACCAGATTCAGCAACGATTGGGATATAAGCACTATGACGAGGTAATTCACAGAGATAACCTCGTCATTACGGCAGACGTCAAGGAGGGATCCGCATGTCAGTAGAAGAGATCGTCACGAATATGGCGCGAGCTGCGAGAGAAGCTGCAAAAGTTGTAGCTCGATTAAGTACGCGGGAGAAAGACGAGGCGCTGGAGAGGATTGCCCAGAAGCTTCTGGATGAGACCGACGCGATCAAGCAGGAAAACAGTAGAGACCTCAAGGATGCAAAGGAGAAAGGGCTTTCAGAGGCCATGATTGACCGACTCACCGTGAGTGATGCCGTCATCGCATCCATGGCCGGTGGGTTGCGCGATGTCGCAAAGCTCCCGGACCCGGTGGGAAGAGTCACAGGTATGTGGCTGCGCCCCAACGGTCTTCAGGTGGGGCGGGTGCGCATCCCGCTGGGCGTCATCGGGATGATTTATGAGTCAAGGCCAAATGCCACAATAGACGCTGCAGGGCTGTGCCTGAAGGCTGGCAATGCGGTAATTCTCCGGGGAGGGTCAGAGGCGTTTCACTCAAATACCATCCTTTCCGAAATCATCCAGGGTGCGCTTCGGGACAGTGCCATACCCGAAGCTGCTGCTCAAGTTGTTCCTGTGCGGGACAGGAGTGCGGTGAACGAGCTACTTGCCCAGGAGGGATATGTGGACCTCATCATCCCCAGGGGTGGTGAAGGGCTTATCCGTTTTGTGGTTGAAAACTCCAAGATCCCCGTACTCAAGCATTACAAAGGGGTTTGCCACGTATACGTGGATGCGGGCGCAGATCTTGAGATGGCAGAGAATATTTCATTTAATGCCAAGGTACAACGGCCGGGGGTCTGCAATGCCATGGAAACCCTCTTGGTGCACGAGGCTGTGGCAGGCGCGTTTCTACCAACCATGGCCAGGCGGTTTGTAGAGGCGGGCGTGGAGCTTCGGGGCTGTCCCAAGACCTGCCAGCTCGTGTCGGAAGCCAAGCATGCGACCGACGAGGACTGGCCCGCTGAATATCTTGATCTTATCCTTGCCGTTAAAGTTGTCTCTTCCATGGAAGAGGCCATGGATCATATTGCGATGTATGGGTCAGCCCACACCGAGGCGATCGTGACGTCAGACCTTGCTCGGGCACGACGCTTTCTCAGAGAGGTGGATGCCTCCGTGGTTCTGGTAAATGCCTCTACGCGGTTTAATGACGGGGGAGAGCTTGGTTTGGGGGCGGAGATCGGGATCAGCACGTCTAAGCTTCATGCCTACGGGCCGATGGGTTTAGAGGAACTGACGACGACCAAGTTTATTGTTTTCGGAGACGGGCAGGTCAGAACCTAGCAACTTCCTTCAGATCTTCAGTTGCGCTGGACGCCTCCCCGTCTTGAAGATCCGAGGATTTTTTGTTTGCATACTTTTTGTACTTTGTATTGTCGGTTAAACTGGGTTAGGGTGCATTTGTGCGGTTAGGCCTTTTCGGCGGTACCTTCAATCCAATCCATCTCGGTCATCTCAGGGCTGCAGTAGAAGTCCAGGAGGCTTTTGACCTGGACAAGCTGTTGCTGATCCCGTCTGCCAAGCCTCCCCACAAAGAAGCTGACCAGGTTGCTAAGGCGAAGGACCGTCTCCACATGGTTCGCCTGGCCATCCATGGGCAGCGCGGCCTTGAGGCGTCTGACGTAGAACTGGCTCGTCCAGGCCCATCCTATACAATCCAGACGCTTCAATATTTCCAAGAGCGGTTCGGTGCTGGAAGTGATATCCGTTTCATTGTTGGCCAGGATGCCTTTTCGGAAATCACGACCTGGAAGTTTTTCGATGCGCTTTTTCGCACAGCCCATTTCATTGTAATGACCCGTCCCGGCTCCAGGCTGCAAAGCATGGAGCAATTCATCCACACCCACATATCGGAGGCATATGAATACGATTCCGCATCCTTGCGATTCAATCACCCGGATTGGTGTTCGATATTCTGTCTCAATATCACACACCTGGATATTTCTGCGAGTGACATAAGACAGCGAATCAGGCAGGGGCGCTCCATCCGTTTCCTCGTTCCCGATGCCGTCGAAGGCTTCATCACCGAAAAGGGACTCTACCGGTGACGTTAACTTACGAGCAGACCCTTGACCCGTATGTCAGGGCAGTCACGGGCATGAAGGCCCTTAACGTGGTCATCCTCGATCTGCGAGGACTCGCTTCTTTTGCAGACACTTTTATCATATGCAGCGGCCGCTCTCACCGCCAGGTCTCGGCCATTGCAGAATTCATTGAGCAGCAACTCAAGGAGAAAGGGATACAGGCCTTGGGCATAGAGGGACTCCGAGAAGGGCACTGGGTGCTCATGGATTATGGGGATGTTGTCATTCACGTCTTTTTTGAGCCGGTGCGAATGTTCTATGACCTCGAAGGCCTCTGGTCAGACGCCCGACGCATTGAGGTGGCTGACGGCTGACCTGCTCGCTGGAAAAGATACCTTCTGTGGAACAGCTGCCCGACAAACATAAAGCCGTTTCGGTTATTAACTCCAAGGAGCTCTTGAGAGTTCCTGCCAAGGATGCCCTTGCGCTCATTCTTGACTCACCCAGACCGGTCACGCTGGTGCAGTCATTGGCGGAGGAGGATCTCTTCTGGCTCGTCCAGGGGATTGGTCCTGAGGACGCATTGCCAATTCTGTCCCTTGCTTCAAATGATCAGTGGCAGTACCTGCTGGATCTGGAATTGTGGACAAAGGACCGCCTGGAATACGATTCGGTCAATCGTTGGTTAAGCCTTCTTCTCAAAGCAGACCCCGAGCGCTTTATGATCTGGGGGCTGGGCGAGCATATCGAGCTGCTTGAACTCCACCTGCTCGAACATGTTGATGTCCGAATACGACAGGAGGATGAATCACCATCGGACTTTGAAGAAGGCTTTTTCAGTCCGGACGGCCTCTTCTATGTTCGCATCAAGAATGACAAATATGAACAAACCAGCAGAGAGTTTCTGCAGCGCCTCGCACATCATGACCTCGATAGATTTCATCAAGTTCTGTTGGAACTGGGCGGATTCGTCCCCGCGGAAGTGGAAGAGAATCTGTACAGGCTCAGAAATGTTCGGCTGGCCGAAAAAGGGTTTCTCCCGTTTGAGGAAGCTGTTGGAATATATCAGCACATGCAACCCGAAACCCTTCTAGACCGGCAGTCCCATCTGCGCAAGGTCGTAGAGGAGGAACCACCGGATCAACCTGTTCCTGTCTCCACCTCACTCCTTGTGCCAGATCAGAATGCTTTTCACATGTGTTTGCAGCATATAAACGACGTCAATGCCCTCCAGAGGCTTCAGATCGAATTTGCTGCCATGTGTAATCGGATCATCTCAGCAGATGTCTTGGTCGTTCGGGACCAAGAACAACTGGCAACAGTGGTGAGAAAGGCTTGTGGATACCTAAGCATAGGGCTGGACAGAATGACTGGTGGCGATCTGCAGAAAGCCGCCAGCCTGGTACGCAGAGTTTCCTTAACAGATATATTTCGTGTGGGATACGGCGCTGCACTGGAGCTGCGGTGGGATACCGAAAAGTGGCTCAAGAAGAGCTGGTTTATCAAGCAGGGTTTCGGCCTTGGCTTCTGGGGTGATGCATGGGAGGGGATACTGGAAGGCCTACTCAAGAAACGGCCTCTGTTCTATGCAGCCTATTCTGAGGGTGAGCCTTACCGCGAGTTCACAACCCTGGAGGAGATCAGGCATTGCCAGACTGTCCTTCATGAGATTGTTGCAGTAGATCACTTCCTGTCGCTCGTGTTTTCTCAGAGTTTCCCTGCCCATCGGCTCCCTGCTTATCAGCCGGTAACATACAAAAACCTTGTTCTGACCTTATGGGCAAGGCACCATCTCGGTTTGCCCGAAGGGGTGACACCCCTTGGCGACGAAGAAGCGAAGACCTTTTTCTTGAATCTTTGGGAGACGGGACCAAGACCGCATCGGGTGTCCTCGCAAATGAAAAGAGCCTTCATGGATTGGCTTCAGCTGAGATCCGGCTGTGGGCCCAATGAGATTGTGCGCACGGTGGGGAGGAGCCTTGATCACCTTTTTGGTGAGCTTGAACAGGAATACGGATCAGTTGATTTGAAGGCTTTTGACCCGAGGTACATGAAACATCTGCTCGTGGTCCCGTAAACGGCGTAACAGAGTGGATTCCCTTGACGATGCATGGAAATGGCTGTATGCCTACGTTCAGCAATTCTCTCCTTTCCTAAGCTGTCTGCTGATGTACGGACTGTGAGCAAACGCCTGAATATTACCAAAGCATTGGATGCTCTTCATAAGAAGAAGGAGGTTCGGATGACGTTACGTTCTTTATCCTTTCTTTTTCTGTGGTTCTTTCTTGTTGATGTGGGATGGGCCCAAGAGAATGCCGAGGAGTGGTTCAAAAAGGGCAACGAGGCCACCGAAGCCGGGGATTATGAAGAGGCGCTGCGTTGTTTTGAAAGGACTGTTGCCTTGGATGCCGCCCATGTGGGGGGTTACAGAAACATGGGGTGCGTCTACGGCATGAGGGGCATGTGGGCTGAGGCGATTGAACCCTTCCAAAAGGCCCTTGCCATCGACCCCAATGATGCTCATATCCGCCACAATCTCGGATTCTGTTGGTACAAAGAAGGGCACTTTGACGAGGCTGTTGCGGAATTCGAAAAGGCTATTGCCTTGGATCTTACATTTCGAGATGCCTATCACAATCTGGGCATTGTCTATGGGAAGAAAGGGCTGTTTGACAAGGCCATTCCGATGTTCAAAGAGGCCTTGAGGATTGGACCCAACAATCCTGAAACGCATTTCAGCCTGGCAAAGGCGTACAAAGAACTTGGACAAAATATTCTGGCCGCTGATCATTACTACAAGGCAGGTATCTTATATTTGGAAGAGGGCTATAGAGAGGGGGCGCTGACAGCATACGAGAACATTCTACCCTTTTCCCAGGAGATTGCCGGAATACTGCTTCAGAGGCTGTATGAGGACGAAGAAGTTAGTGCGCCTCCAGCGACTTCGACTTTGAAACAGGAAGAAGCATGGCATGTTCCATTGAGGAGGATGAACGTACGAGAAGGGCCCTCCACCAGCAGCCAAATCATCGGGAAGGTCGATGAGAATGACGAGTTTCAGATCATTGAAGAAGCATCGAACAACGATGCGTCCAACGCCTGGTATTTCATCA
>JASFIH010000039.1:0-7102 GCA_050122775.1 Deltaproteobacteria bacterium | reverse complement strand
AGTCAGGCAGCGTCAAACTCTTGGGCCAGGGTACGATTGACTATCCCCTCGTGCTCAAAGTGGACCACTGTAGCAGGTCGGCGCGGGCCAAGCTTGAGGCCGTTGGAGGACAAGTAGAGATCCTTTGATGCCAGATGCTTGATTCTAAACAGCACAGTGCCTCGGCTCAATTGAACCGAGGCTTGAGGGAGATTGACAACGCATTATGGTAGGTGGTTTTCAAAACATATTTAAGATTCCCGAGCTAAAGAAGCGCATCTTGTTCACCTTCGGCCTCCTCATGGTGTATCGCATCGGTTGCGCAGTGCCAACGCCGGGGATTGATGGAGATGCCCTTGCCACATTTTTTGCTCGAGCCCGCGGCACCCTTCTGGGATTGTTTGACATGTTTTCCGGTGGTGCCCTGGAGAGGCTGTCAGTGTTCGCTCTGGGGATCATGCCATACATTAGCGCTTCCATCATATTACAGCTCCTCACAGTGGCCGTTCCCCATTTGGACAGACTCTCCAAGGAGGGTGAGTCAGGGCGTAAGAAAATTACGCAGTACACCCGTTACGGCACAGTGCTTCTGAGTATCATCCAGGGATTTGGCATCAGCATAGGGCTGGAGAGCATGAGCGCGCCGGGCGGGGCCGCCGTGGTCGCCTATCCAGGCTGGGGTTTTCGGCTGATGACAGTGCTAACGTTGACGGCCGGAACGGCCTTTATCATGTGGCTTGGGGAGCAGATCACGGAGCGGGGAATCGGAAACGGGATATCGCTCATCATATTTGCAGGCATTGTAGCCCGTATGCCGAGTGCTGTTGTCAATACATTTCGTCTAATGAGAACTGGCGAGATGGGGGCCTTCGTGGTGCTGATGCTCCTTGTGCTGATGGTGCTTGTCGTGGGTGTCATTATATTCATGGAGCGGGGCCAGCGACGGATTCCAGTCCAATATGCCAAACGTATTGTCGGTCGAAGGATGTATGGTGGGCAGAGCACCCACTTGCCTCTTAGAATTAATACATCAGGGGTTATTCCGCCAATTTTTGCGTCCTCTATCATCATGTTCCCGGCCACGGTGGCAAATTTCATAAAGGTGCCTTGGATGCAGAGCATTGCGCAGGCGATGACACCTGATAGGCTTGTGTACAACCTTGTGTACGTGGGATTTATTATCTTCTTTTGCTATTTCTATACCGCGGTTACCTTTAACCCGGTTGATGTTGCTGACAATATGAAGAAGTACGGAGGTTACATCCCCGGAATCAGGCCTGGCAAGCGCACAGCTGATTACATCGACAGAGTCCTGACACGGATTACCTTCGGGGGAGCCCTGTACGTCTCAGCAGTCTGCGTGCTGCCAACAGTGTTAGTCGCCAGGTTTAATGTCCCCTTCTATTTTGGAGGCACAGCTCTATTGATTGTGGTAGGTGTAGCCATAGACACCATCAGTCAAATGGAAAGCCATATGCTGGCCAGGCACTATGAAGGTTTCATCAAAAAGGGAAAGGCCATCAGGGGACGATATTGAGATGGTCATCTTGAAGTCTCCAAGCGAGATTGAAAAGATTCGCCAGAGTAACATCATAGTCGCAGAAATTCTTGAGGTTCTGCAACAGAAAGTCGAACCTGGCACCGACACCCTGACGCTAGATAAGTTGTCCGAGGAGCTCGCTTTTGCGAGAAACGCTAAACCAGCTTTCAAGGGATATCGGGGTTATCCTCACAGCCTGTGCGCGTCAGTGAACCAAGAGGTTGTCCACGGTTTTCCCTCAAAGCGTCCCCTTGAGGAGGGGGATATATTAAGCATGGATTTCGGCATTTTCTATAACGGCTACTATGGAGATGCAGCTATTACCGTGCCTGTGGGAACCGTGTCAGATACTGCCCAACGGCTGATGCAAGCTACGAAAGAGGCGCTGTTTCGTGGGATTGAGCAGGCAGCACCAGGTAAACGGTTGTCTGATATCTCCTATGCTATTCAGAGCCATGCGGAGGCAGCTGGGTTTTCGGTTGTTCGAAGATTCGTGGGACATGGCATAGGGAAGTCCTTGCACGAAGACCCCCAGGTGCCCAACTATGGCAAGCCAGGAATGGGAATTCGCTTGAAGCCGGGGATGGTTATCGCCATTGAGCCCATGGTTAATGCAGGGGGCTATGAGGTACAGACTTTAGAGGACGGGTGGACGACAGTGACCAAAGATGGGAGTCTGTCGGCGCACTTTGAGCACACCGTTGCAATCACAGAACGAGGGCCGGTCGTCTTGAGTACGACGAACGGGAACCTGTAAATGCCCAAAGAAGAACCGATTGAGGTTCAAGGAAAGGTAGTAGAAACACTGCCCAATGCCATGTTCAGAGTGGAATTAGAAAATAAACATATGGTGTTAGCTCATGTTTCCGGCAAAATGCGCATGCATTTTATCAAGATTCTGCCTGGTGATGTCGTGACCGTTGAGCTGTCCCCGTATGATTTATCGCGGGGAAGGATAACGTACCGAGCCAAGTGACAAGCGTTCTTGAAGCAAAAGAGTGATTAGAGAGACAACCTGAAAGTAGCCAGTGGCGCACAACAGAGGCCGAAGAAAAGATGAAAGTAAGAGCATCAGTGAAGAAGATATGCACGAAGTGCAAGATTATTCGCCGCAAGGGCACTGTACGTGTGATTTGTGAGAATAAGAGGCATAAGCAGAGGCAAGGATGAAATGTCTCCTTCCTTTGACTGTGGAACTGGATGGCTAATAACTGTGAACGGATAACTTGATCACAGGGAGGAAAAAGATTTGGCACGCATTGCTGGCGTTGATCTGCCAAGGAACAAACGGGTCGAGATAGGTCTAACCTATATTTACGGAATTGGGCGCAGCACGTCCAGGAAGATCCTCGAAGAAGCCGGGGTGGACTTTGGCGTGAGGACAGATCAGCTGGGTGAAGACCAGGTCGCGGCCATTCGTAAGATCATTGATAGGGACCACAAGGTTGAAGGAGAACTTCGCACCGCAGTCTCTATGGACATAAAGCGCCTGATGGAACTGGGCTGCTACCGTGGTCTCAGGCATCGAAAATCCTTGCCGGTTCGAGGACAACGAACGAGCACCAACGCCAGGACCCGCAAGGGACCGCGTCGCACGGTGGCTGGCAAGAGAAAGAGATAGGAGGCATACACTTGTTATGGCAAAGCCCTCTCGAAAGAAGAAGGAAAAGAAGAATGTCCCGAACGGGATAGCGCACATCCAGTCCACCTTCAACAATACAATTGTAACGATCACGGATCCTGCGGGTAACGTGGTGGCATGGTCTAGTGCCGGAACGCAGGGGTTTAAGGGTTCCCGCAAAAGCACACCTTTCGCTGCTCAGCTGGCAGCCGAAGATGCCGCCAAGAAGGCCATGGAACACGGGATGAGAAACGTCGAAGTCTATGTGAAAGGGCCTGGTGCCGGTCGCGAAGCAGCGTTGCGTGCACTTCAGGCTGCAGGTTTCAATGTCATTTTGATCAAAGATGTAACGCCGATTCCCCACAACGGCTGTCGCCCACCGAAGCGGCGTAGGGTGTGAAAGGAGGAGTGTCTTGGCAAGATATATCGGTTCGGTTTGCAGGCTGTGCCGACGTGAAAATCTCAAGATGTTTTTGAAAGGAGATCGTTGTTACTCTGACAAATGTAGTTTTGACCGCAGAGGATACGCCCCAGGCCAGCACGGACAGCGGCGACGAAAGTTTTCCGACTACGGCGTTCAGCTTCGGGAGAAGCAGAAGGTGAAACGCATGTACGGCTCACTTGAAGGCCAGTTTCGGGGGGTGTTCAAGAAAGCAGAACGTGGACGGGGTGTAACCGGTATCAACCTCCTGATTTTCTTGGAACGGCGATTGGACAACGTAGCCTATCGTTTAGGATTCGCCGATTCGCGGGCGCAAGCCAGGCAGTTGGTTCGCCATAGCCACTTCAGGGTCAATGGCCAGAAAATGAATATACCATCCTATCTCGTAAAAATTGGTGACGTTGTGGAAGTGGCGGAGAAAAGTCGAAAGCTGGCTGTCATTTCTGACGCAATGGACGCTGTCGTGCGGCGTGGTATCCCTGCGTGGCTTGAGCTTTCAAAAGAAAATTTTTCGGGGACTGTCAAAGCTTATCCAACACGAGAAGAATTGACCATGCCGATTCAGGAGCAATTGATCGTGGAGCTTTATTCCAAGTAGTAAGAGGTAAACTCCAGGTCAGTGGACTCCATCTGAATACAAAATAGACGGAGATAAAGCATGTCATCAAATGAGCTCATGTACATTAATTGGCGAGACATGATCAAGCCGAAGGGCATTGAGATTAGTGACAAGACCCCGCACTACGCCAAGTTTGTCTGTCAGCCCTTGGAACGCAGTTTCGGAACCACCATCGGCAATGCGCTCCGCCGAATTCTCCTATCCTCACTCCATGGAGCTGCCATTGTCTCTGTGAAGATAGATGGTGTCATGCACGAGTTTACAGCAATACCTGGCGTGCTGGAAGACGTGTCCGAGGTCGTATTGAACCTCAAGGAAGTCCGCTTAAGAATCCCTGATTCAGGGCCGACGGAGCTCCGGATCGAGGCTTCTGGTGAATGTGAGGTAAAGGCAGGAGATGTTCGCGCAGACGGAGATTTTGAGATTTTGAATCCAGAGCTTCACATCGCAACGCTGTCAAAGGATGCAAAATTGCATATGACCATGACAGCCAAGGTTGACAAAGGCTACTTACCGGCTGACATGAACAAAGGAGAAAACGATCCTGTCGGCACGATACCAATGGATGCCGTCTTCTCACCTATCAAACGGGTCAACTATGTGGTGGGAAACGCACGCGTTGGACAAAGGACCGATTATGATAAACTGACTCTTGAAGTGTGGACAGACGGCAGTGTCGTCCCGGAAGATGCTGTGGCATACGCGGCGAAGATACTGAAAGAGCAGATGAACATGTTCATCAATTTTGATGAAGAGGCTGAGCCTGAGCTTGAGCCTGAGCGACGGGAAGCAGACGAAAAAACCCTAAACGAGAATCTCTATCGGAGCGTGGAAGAATTGGAACTTTCAGTCCGTTCTGCCAACTGCTTGAAGAATGCAAATATCCAATACATCGGAGAGTTGGTCCAAAAGACTGAGGCAGAGATGCTCAAGACAAAGAACTTTGGCCGCAAGTCCCTGAATGAAATAAAGGAGGTTCTGTCGGAAATGGATCTCACCCTTGGGATGAAACTTGAGGGCTTTCTGCTGCCTGGGGAAGAAGCCGAAGAAGAAGGCAGTGATCAATGAGACACCGGAAAGCAGGCAGAAAGCTGAATCGTACGTCTAGCCATCGGGATGCCATGTTTCGCAACATGGTGACCTCTCTTTTCAGCCATGGCCACATTCGAACGACGGACGCAAAGGCCAAGGAGTTGAGGGGATGGGCAGATCATATGGTCACCTTGGCAAAAAGAGGTGACCTCCATGCACGACGACAGGCACTAGCCGTCATGAGGGATAAGGCAGTGGTCCACAAGCTCTTTGAAGAAGCCGCAGAGCGTTTCGGTGATAGGACTGGAGGCTATACGAATGTGGTCAAGGTTGGCAGAAGGCGGGGAGATGCAGCGCCGATTTCGTTGGTAGAGCTTATTTCCTCAAAGGAAACGAAGGAACGCAAGAAGAAAAAGCCAAAAGAGGCGAAAAAAGCAGAAGCAAAGCCCACAAAGAAAACGCCTGCTAAGCCCAAGGAAAAGAAGAAGCCCAAAAAACAGCCCGAAACCAAGAAGGAGGCAGGGAAAAAAGCGTTGGCCAAAGGCAAGAAAGAAGCACCGCCCGAGGCAGAACAGGATAGCAGAGAAGTCGAAACAGGATCGAAGGCCTCAGAGACCCCAGAAACTGAAGGGGACAAGAAAGAAGAATAGAAGAGACCTAAACGCGACACAACAAAGAAGGCAGCCCTACCGGCTGCTTTTTTTTGCTGCTATAGTAGCTCTCAAAAATATGTTTCGATTGGTCTGACGGAGCACGCCTCCGCGTCTGTAACGGAACGTATTTGTGAGAACCAGTATACAACTCTTCATAAGTACGTTCCGAAGACTCTGCCACGCTCAACCTTGGAAACTCTGGTTTGAACAAGGCGATGCATCAAGGCGTCTTCCCCCTCCAGCAGCACGGGAATATAGTTTTCGGTCAACCCCTTGAGGCGCCCTGTGGCCGTGTCACGTTTCCCCTCGACCAAGACCTCACATGTGGAACCAATGGCCCTTTCGTAAAACTGTCGGCGCTTACTTGCTCCAATGGCGCGCACATGTCGGCATCGCGCTTTGATTTCCTCTGGCCGGATCCTGCCTGGAAGAGTTGCGGCAACGGTCTTTTTCTGCAAGGAGAACGGAAAGACGTGGAGATAAGCAATTGGGAGGCGCTCAAGCAGGCGGCACGTATTTTCAAACGCCCTTTCAGTCTCTCCTGGAAATCCCACAAGCACATCAACCCCAATGGCTGCACCACGCAGCCTGCGGACGATGCAATGAATCAAATCCTCATAGAACTCCGATGTATAAGATCGGTTCATCGACCTGAGCACTTCGTCATCTCCGCTTTGCAGCGGTATGTGCAGGTGAGAACAAACATGTCTGGCCTTGGCCAGTTGGGCAACAAGTTCCTCAGAAAGTTCGGTAGGCTCAATCGAACTCAGGCGCAACCGTTTCAACGCCGGCATGGCGTCAGTTGCCCGGATGAGGCCCAAAAGGGACTTCGGGGGCCTGAGGTCTTTTCCGTACCCACCCAGATTGATCCCGCAAAGGACAATCTCCGAATATCCCCTCTCTATCAGTTCCTCAACCCTTCTGAGGACAATCTCTGGCGCCAGCGACCGACTCCGCCCGCGTGCATAAGGAACAATACAGTAAGCGCAAAATGCATTACAGCCATCTTGGACCTTCAGGAAGGGACGGGTTCGATCCCCAAACCTTGTGACCGGCATGTCCTGAAATTGGCAGGAAGTTGGCTGGTCTTCGACAAGGGTCACTTTGCCGGCGGGTACTTCCCCGCCATTTATTAATCCAGCAATGTGGTCTTTGAAGGTGTTGCCAACAATACAGTGAACCCCCGGCACAGCTCCAAAGACCTCGGGAGCTATTT
>JASFIH010000038.1:0-7155 GCA_050122775.1 Deltaproteobacteria bacterium | reverse complement strand
TTGCGTTTATCGAAGAGGGAAAACTGATTTTAGGGATCTGCAATGGATTTCAGGCCCTGGTGAATCTGGGGCTTCTCCCGGGTCTGCGCGGGGATTACGCGAGACGAGAAGTAGCACTCACGTTCAACGATTGCGGAAATTTCCGGGACGATTGGGTTACGCTGTTGGAAAACCCAGACTCTCCATGTGCCTTTAGCAGCGGCGTAGGCCAGATGGAGCTACCCATACGGCACGGAGAAGGGAAGTTCTACGCAGCCCCTGACGTGGTTGCGCGCCTGCGCGATAACAACCAGGTAGTCTTTCAGTATGCTACAACAGACGGCGAGGCTGCGAGGGGGAAATTTCCGTTTAATCCTAACGGCTCGGTCTATGATATTGCGGGGATATGCGATGCGACGGGCCGCGTTTTTGGCTTGATGCCCCACCCCGAAGCGTTTAATCACTGGACAAACCACCCAGATTGGACGCGCTTGAAAGAGGCCATGAGACGCAGGGGCCAGGTGCCTCCTACGGGGCTGACGCCGGGAGTTGAGATGCTGAAGAACGGCGTGGACTTCATCAAGCGTAAGCGTTGACCGTCCCGTTTCCTGAGCACGCAGTGCCACCGCGGGACACAACCCATACCCGCCATGTATTATTGGCAATGGAGGATAGTACAATGGCTAAAAGACGAATAACACGCCGTCAGTTTTTGAAAGATGTCAGCGTCACATGTGCGTGCGGAAATCTGCTCATGAGTCCGTTGTCGTCAGTTGCTGCTGTGGGGAAAGAGAAACTGACAGCAAGCACGAAGGCGCTGCCGAACATGGAATACCGAACGCTGGGCAGAACCGGGTTAAAAGTCTCGGTTCTGAGTTTTGGCGTGATGCGGCTCACGGATCCTGCTGTTTTGTTTGAGGCCTTGGAGATGGGGGTCAATTACTTCGATACAGCGCACGTATATCAGAACGGCCGTAATGAAGAGATGCTTGGTGACGTCCTCAAGGATTATGGCAGAGAAAAGGCCTTTATCGCAACGAAGATACCTCCCTACCGGAAAGGAATGGTATTAAAACAGCTGCAGGACACATCCGCCATGGAAGGAATGATGGAAAAGAGCCTGCAGAGGCTTAAGACCGAATACGTAGATGTCCTCCTTCTCCATAACATCGAAGAGCCTAGCTGGTCAGTGAATGAGGAAATGATGAAGTTTCTTGAAAAGCAGAAGAAAGCTGGGAAGGCGCGCTTCACGGGAATCTCGTTTCACGCAGAGGGCCATCGTTACGTAGAGATTGTGAGCGAGGCATTGAAGCCCAATTTTTACGATGTATTTTTGGCAACCCACAATTTCAAGAGTCCCCCTGAGCATATCGAGGCATTGAGACTTGCGCGGAGTAAACAGGTGGGCATTATTTCCATGAAGACCCAAGCGGGGGGATATCACAAAGGTGTGGTGGGAGGGTTAAACCCCCATCAGGCTGCCCTGAAGTGGGTCCTTGATCACGACTTTGTTGATTGTGCCATACCTGGCATGGTGAACAGAGAGCATGTGCGAGAGAACGTGGGTGCGGTGGGCAAAAAGTCGCGCTGGGGTGATAGAAAGGTCCTCGATGCCTACTACGCCAAGATCAAAGACCGGTATTGTGTCAGGTGTGGCCATTGCTCTTCTTCATGCAGCAGGTCTGTCGACATTCCTTCCGTTCACCGTTCCCTAATGTACTGGGAGGGTTATGACGACCGAGAACTTGGACGCATGACCTACGGCGAGCTCTCTATCGAAGAAAACGCGCAGGCATGTATGAGCTGCTCTGCGCCGACTTGCAGATGTGTAAACGGAATCAACATTGCAGAGCGCATGCGCTATGCCCATACCACGCTGGCATAACAAGCAAATGGGAACGCAACCACTGCTACACCGGGCTAGGGTCACCACGACCCTCTTGTTCCTGGTCTGTTGGTGTATCTTCAATATTTCATCTGCGTGGGGCCATGACTTCCTGCCCGAGAGTTCTGAAATGCCGGGATGGCAGATGATAGACAAGACATACCAATATGGCCCTCAGAATCTGTATGAGTACATTAATGGTGAAGCAGAGTCTTTTCTTGCATACGGGTTTGTTTCGCTGAAGGGAGCGAATTATTCTGCGGGACCTGATGGCAGCAATTCTATGACTGTCGACATCTATGATATGGGAGAAAAACTCAATGCCTTCGGCATGTTTCAGTCAAAGAGAGGTCGTGAGGCATCCACTTTGAACATCGGCTCAGCCTCTTTTGGCACAAACGGCTATGTGGTCTTCTATAAAGACAGGTACTTTGTTGAGATACTATCCTTCGTAGAGAGTGAACAGTGGAAGAAACACCATGTGTCTATTGCTCAGAGCGTGGCCGAAAAGATACCCGGGGATATTTCGCCCCCTTTGGAACTTTCCTACTTCCCTGGAGCCGGAAGGATTCAGGGGTCTGAAAGGTATATCAGGGGCGGCATCCTTGGTCATGCATTCTTAGACAGGGGAATCATTTCTGACTACAGCATTGATAGTCAGGTTGTTTCAGCATTCGTGGCATTCTTTGCATCACGCGAAGAAGCGAAAAGTTCTTTTGAGGCGCACAAAGGATTTTTGGAAAAATCTGGGGAAACGTGTTTGCCTGTCAATGAATTTGGGCAACACGGATTCGTCTCCCAAGAACCCTACCACAAGACCATTCTTGTCGTGCACGAGGCGTCCTTTGTGATAGGGGTCTATGACCTCTTAACGGCACGAGAAGGAATCGGATTGTTGAAAGATATCCTCAGTAGAATGAAAGCGTTGGGTTGCTCTACATAACGTAATCAGTGCTAACCGTATCAATCAAAACGAATTTTTGAGAACTATTCTAGTGTCGTGTCCTGGGAATTACTTACAAGAGTCAAGGCAAATATGAACTCCGCGCAGAGTCATTAAGATGTAAAACTCGAAGCACGAAATTCGAAATCCGAAACAACAGCCAAACTCAATATTTTCTAAAAGTTTCAGCATGTTGAATTGTGGTCATTCGGATTTGTTTCGGATTTCGTGCTTCAGATTTCGGGTTTGCATGGCCCTGCGGGTTCTGCAGGCTCTTGGAGATTATGTAAGTTATTCCTGAGACGCAACACTGGAAGTTATTTCAAAAGGCCCCGGCCCGCGTTCACCCCGGCTTTTGAATCAGTGCAAGCGTGAAAATGGCCGTGTTACCCAGAACATGGATCGTGATCGGCGTCAACAGGCTTCCCTCCACCTCATAGGCCACAGCAAAAACGATCGCTCCAACCACTTGGGCAAAAAAGACCCCATGAGAAATGGGATGAGCCAGCACAAATAGTACAGAGCTCAAGGTCACGGCAATCAACACACCCCATTGCCTGAAAAAGCCGTAGAGTATACCTCGAAAGAACATCTCTTCTGCTATGGGCCCTATCATGCCGCCAACAAGGAAGAAGAGCATGACTTGACGTGGCTGGGCGGGCAGCCGGGCTTGAATGAGTATCGAAGCGTTGAAACCGGCCAGGTACAGTCCAATTGCTGCAATGACAGTGATGATCCCAAAGCCAGCGGACCAGATCAGTCCTCTCTTAAGGCCGCGGATCATTTCGGACGGAGCCAGGCCCACTGATGATATGCCTTTTCCCCATGTTAGGACAATCAGAATGATAAGGACCATGTCCAAGAGTCGTACCGCACCCAGAATGACCATGGCATTGTACAGACCTTTCGCGACAAATACTCTCAGGCACCATTCAACAGCGAGAATTGCCACAAGAGAGATGATCAGGATCTTTGTGTCAATCTTTCTTGCTTCCATCCAAGGTTCCTTAAGGCCCTATATGCATACCATTGGTTGTACCAGTCATTTGACACTTCAATCCTGTTGATGATTTCACTTACCGCCCTCTTATTGCCCCTCTGGCCCAAGGCATAGAAGGCCATGGAGACCACATTGGGATGAGGGTCGTCCAGCAATGTCAATAGGTCTTCGTAGGTCCTGTGTTTCTGGCTGACCGCCAAAGCCCGTGCCAACCAATATCGCTCGGGTACGTGAGGGCTCAATAGCATCTCTTGATAAGCCTGAAAGTCACCCAACTCAATCCTTTTTTGCCCCATAATCTTCAGGGCCACGACCCTGTCCTGCCATCGTTCAGATTCCAACACCTCGGCCAAGTTGTTCACGTCTATCTCTTTACCTCTACCAACGTGCACAGGAACCAAAAGGGCAATACCAAACAGTAGGCAAATGGCGGAGGCAGTGACCGAAGCAACCCTGAAACCCCAAAAGAAATGCAGGGCAATGCAGAAAAGGGCATACAGAAGCATATAAAGGGTAACCGGGAAAGCCACGAGAAGACAAAAAAAGGTGACCTGGCGGAACAAGGCGAGCCTGTCGCTCTTGACGGAAAATTGTTTTAGAACCTGTTTTGGGCTGGCAAGGAAGGCCTGGGGAGTGACCCGAACAACTGGTTGCCCGTCATTTTTCAGGGTAAGCATATTGCCCTCCTGGACCATCTTGAGGTCAACACCATCATCCCCACGGACTGTCAGGTAGTCTTGGTCCAGGAGTGCTTTGTCCAATTCGCACACAAGATGTTCATCGGTCAGGGATACAAGGCTGCAGGTCCTGAGCGTCTTCTGATCCAGCGATTTGAACACCTCTGCGGGGTAGAGTGTGTATTTGTAGTAAAAATCATTGATTCTTCTTCCCATGGGATTTGACAACAGAAGATAGTCCCTGACATCCAGGAACATGCGGCTGTCCATTTCAGACCGCCATAGAAGTGCCAGTAACACAATAGGGATCAGGTGAACCATGCGATTCAGCCGGACTCTCTTCCTGTCTTCAGGAGGGTCCCAGCGCAGGGTAAGGGCGCAGACGAGAGGGGGTATGACCAAGAAATACAAAGTCACCCCAAGGTTCAAGCCGTGAAGGTTGAGACTCACAAGACAGGCGGCCCAGAGCACTGCGAAGAGGATCACAATACCTTTGTATCTGGAAGCAACCCTATCCCAGACCCAGGCCACGGCAAACGATACCAGAGAGAGGCCAGCCCCTATGGTCAGGGTGAAGAAGAGGCCTCCAAAGAATGCAGGGCCAAATGACTGGAGACTTTCTGTGATCTGTTGGTTAGGTACGGCAAGGTATCCGGCATCTCTTATGGATATCACCTTGCGATGAAGGCTGAGATTGGATAGATAAACCTGGAAGGTGGCCAAGACTTGGGCTGCCAATAATCCCAGGAGGATGCTCTTGGCTGCGTGGTAACACCTGTTCATTGCGATTCTGAGAATCCGATGTGTGGATGTGAAATGTCTACGGGTTCAATATGGGACGTACACGAATCTCCTCAGTACTGGAACTTTAAGGAAAACTGAAGTAAGAAATGGGCCACGTTTATCAAAGGTGTCGTCATAGTGTATATATCAATGAACAACTTCGTGATGGGGACCATCGCTTCTCTTCGGCATCCAATGCCTTTCAGTAGCTATGCCATTGGTGCAGATGGAAATGGCTGTATGCCTGCGTTCAGCGATACTCCCCATCCCTATGAATACCTACTAAGGAGTTTGCCGAGAGTTGTCAACGTGACCGAGCAATGAGATCCCATCGATCCCAAATAGCTGTCTTTCGATATTCAGACGAGGATGAGAAGCATATGCATCTCATTCATAACGCATCAAAATGAAAGACAAAAAAGTTTTTCTGCGCATAATAGAGACTTCATTCATGCTTTGCAAACGGAAACGTCATGAAGGCGACCTTGAACAGATTCCAAGACGAAAAGATCTCCGAAGAGACAGACACGGGGAATGCCTTGTGACTCAGCACCGGATTCTCTGTGTCACCCAAGGCGGTGTACGACACCACCAGCATAACTGAGGAGGAGAGGCTAATGAGGCAAACGGTTGTACATTGCGATAGTGTGAAAGTCTCCTTGAGGGTCGGCCCCGACCTTGCCGACATTACCGATCACCTCAACCGTGTGGCGGCAGAAGCAGGAATAGAAAACGGCAGTCTGCATGCCTCGGTAGTTGGCTCCACCGGGTCCGTCACCACGATAGAGTATGAACCAGGTGTGGTTGAGGATTTAAGACGAGCCATCAACAGACTTGCCCCGCCGGACTTGGAGTATGAACACGAAAAGGCTTGGCATGACGGCAACGGCCATAGTCACGTCCAGGCTGCCTTGCTCGGGCCGTCGGTTGTCATACCGGTTCGGAAGGGTATGCTGGCCCTGGGAACATGGCAGCAGGTCGTTGTCATCAATCACGACAATCGCTCCCGCCAAAGACGTGTGGAGGTTACGGTGATTGGTGTGTGAAGGAATTGGCAAATCCAAAGGCGTCCACGGGGTCGGCTTTGGAGCGGAAAATTCCCTCGGTTTCTTGGTTTCGCTATGGCATAGGCAAGTAATGGTTAGGAGGTAAACTTATGCAGATTAAAGAGATTGGACTGAAGGACCTGGACCCGCAGAAATTTGTTGAAGAGAAAGTGGCAGAGATTGCCTCTGCTGCAGGCAGTGGGTTGGCTGTCAATGCATTGTCTGGAGGCGTTGATTCCTCAACCGTCACCATGCTGGGTCACAAGGCTCTTGGCGAGAGGTTGAAGACCTACTTCGTCGATCACGGTTTAATGAGAGAAGATGAACCTGAAAGGATAGTTTCGCTATTTCGAGGGCTGGGTGTGCCCGTTGAACTGGTTGATGCTCGACCAGAGTTCTTTGGTGCACTCAAGGGCGTAACAGACCCTGAAGAAAAACGGGAGGCTATTACCCAGGCCTTCTATAAAAACGTCTTCCATCGGCTGGTCAAAGAGAGCGGTGCCACACATCTGCTTCAGGGAACCAACTATACGGACATTGAAGAAACGGTAGCTGGCGTCAAAAGGCAACACAATATTCTGGAACAGCTGGGCATCGATACAGAGGAAGAATATGGATACAAGGTCTTGGAGCCGCTGATACAACTGAGAAAGACAGGGGTGAGAGCCGTGGCAAAGGCATTAGGGTTACCTGAAGAAATACATAATAGGCCCCCCTTTCCTGGTCCTGCTTTGGCAGCGAGGATCATAGGAGAGGTGACTGAAGAAAGAGTCAAGCTTGTCAAACGGGCCACAAGGATCGTTGAGGAAGAGCTGCACCATACAGAGGCGTTTCAGTACATG
>JASFIH010000037.1:0-7252 GCA_050122775.1 Deltaproteobacteria bacterium | reverse complement strand
TTGGATGGCAAGGCGAGGGCCGATGAAAAAGCGCAGCACACACGGGAGTATGTGAGCATTTTGAAGAGGGTCTCAACGCAGCCATCGGGCGATGGAGGGGGTTTTGAGATGGCTTCTAATCTGTCTGTCCGAGAAGCGATTGGTACAAGATGTCACGGATAGCATACGGCCAGGAACTGGAGCTCTCCCGCTTGGCTTGCCAGATATTATGAGGATACGAGAGGAAGGACATTGCTCATGAAGATGACGCCGTCGGAGATTCAACAAAAGCAGTTTCGCATCCGATTCCGGGGTTTTGATGTGCAAGAAGTGGATGACTTTTTGGAGCATCTAGCTGACGAGATAAAGATCTTGATTTCGGAAAACGCAGAGCAGCAGAAGGCAATGAAGAGACTAGAACGTGACGTTCAAGAGTACAGGGATCGGGAAAAAGCTTTCAAAGAAGCTATGATCAACGCACAAAAGGCGCTCGATGACATGAGGGCTAATGCCGCAAAGGAGGCGGAGCTGGTTGTGGCTGAAGCAGAGATAAAGGCTGAAAAGATGTTGGGTACTGCCCACAACCGGCTCAAGCAGTTGCATGAGGATATCGCAGAACTGAAAAGGCAGCGCATGCAACTTGAGGTTGAGCTCGGGACCACTCTCGAAGCACACAGAAAGCTCTTGGATATGACGAAAGAAGCTGTGGCTGCTGAAGAAATGTCTGAGGAGAAGTTGAAATATCTGAAAGGATCCTAGGGAGGAAGGTTCATGGCCAAGATTGATGCTTTTTTCAAGTTGATGCATGAACAAAGCGCCTCAGATCTGCATCTCATTGCAGGTCAGCCACCGGTTCTCCGCATTCACGGTGACATGGAGAGGGTAAAGTACAAAGTCCTTGATAATGATGATCTCAGAAAAATGCTTTACGAGATTACGCCAGAAGACAAAATCAAGGTATTTGAAGAAACCGGGGATGTCGATTTTGGTTATGAGGTTGCTGGTCTTGCGCGCTATCGGGCGAACTTTTTTATGCAAAGGGTAGGCATAGGCGCTGTTTTCCGCGAGATCCCTAACGACATCAGTACATGTGAACAGTTGGGGCTGCCACCGGTCATTGCCAAGCTCGCCACGCTTCCCCGGGGCTTGGTGCTGGTTACCGGCCCCACAGGGAGCGGTAAGTCCACAACACTTGCAGCTATTATTGATGAGGCGAACAAGAAACGAAGAGATCATATTATTACTATTGAAGATCCTATTGAATTTGTTCATCAAAGCCAGAGCTGCATAGTGAACCACAGGGAGGTGGGAACCCATACCAAATCCTTTTCAGCCGCCTTGCGCGGGGCCCTGCGTGAAGACCCCGACATTATCATGGTAGGTGAGATGCGAGACCTTCAAACCATTTCCCTGGCTATTGAGGCGGCGCAGACCGGACACCTCGTCTTTGCCACGCTGCACACCACGAGTGCCCACAAGACCGTGGATCGCGTCATTGAGGTCTTCCCGGCCGATCAGCAGGAGCAGGTACGGTCAACGCTGGCAGACGGAATAAGGGCTGTGATAACCCAGACCCTTCTCAAGCGGTCAGATAGAAAGGGACGCTGTGTGGCCCTGGAAATCATGATTGCGACGCCTGCAGTACGCAACCTGATCAGAGAGGCTAAGACGTACCAGATCCCGTCTTCGATACAAACAGGTAAGCAATACGGCATGCAGCTCCTAGATGATGCGCTTATGGATTTGCACAATAAGGGAAAGGTCAGCCCTGATGAGGCTTACTCGAAGGCCAATGAGAAGAGCCGATTCCGCCCCCTATTAAGAAAGCCGCCTACAGACTTTACTGAAGTGTAGCATGAGTGATTTTATGAGATTACTTTCTTGTGTACAATGATTTGACCAGTCTGCTTCCCGCAAGTCTCGGCCTCTGGTCGGGAAATTCGAAGCTGCCTGAGAGGAGAAAGCGCCATGAGAAGACAAGTAATAGATCATATCCTGACCAAAATGCTTGACTCCCACAAGAGAGTATCTGACCTGAACATAACCGTGGGTAAGCCGTTTCAGGTGGAAAGCGATGGGATCTTAAGGCCTGTTGATCTGGAGCCCAGTTTTAACGAACTCACGCCCTTTCAGACAGAAATACTTGCACTGAACCTGATTAATCGAGACAGACGCTTGACTGAAATGCTTCTCCATGATGGTTCATGTGACTTGTCGTATGAACTCCCTGGCAAGGCCCGTTTTCGTGTCAATGTTTTTTCTCAAAGAGGCAATTACTCTGTGGCGCTTCGAAAATTGGAGCCAAAGATTCCTACTATCAAGGAATTGAACCTGCCCGAGGCCTTCTTCAAGATCGCAGAGGAAAAAAACGGGCTTGTCGTGGTGACTGGCGCCACGGGAACCGGTAAGTCAACTTCGCTTGCGGCGATCCTTAATGCCATCAATGAAACAAAGCCGGTTCACGTAATAACTTTAGAGGATCCGGTAGAGTTTCAGCATCCCCACAAGACATCAACATTCAATCAACGTGAGCTCGGGAGGGATTTCGATACGTTTGCGAACGGGTTGCGTGCAGCCCTCAGGCAGGCCCCAAAAGTCATCCTCGTGGGCGAGATGCGTGACAGGGAAAGCGTGGAGATCGGTTTAACCGCAGCAGAGACCGGCCACCTGGTTCTGACCACACTGCACACGGTTGATGCAGGGCACACCATCAATCGAATCCTTGGCATGTTCAGCATCGATGAGGAGAATCAGATCCGAATCCGACTGGCTGAAACGGTTCGATGGATTGTTTGCCAAAGACTCCTGCCTAAGGTGGGAGGTGGTCGTGTGGCTAGCTTTGAGATTCTGGGGACAAACCTTAGAGTGAAGGATACCATCCTTCACGGTGAATCTGAAGGAAAGACGTTTTATGAAATCATTGAGGCCGGCACGGCTTTTGGCATGACAACCTTCGATCAGCATATTGTTAGTCTGTATGAGAGGGGTTTCATAACGCAGGAGACCGCACTGGCCTATGCGTCACACAAAGGTGTGGTGGGTCGAGGTATTGATCGGATAAAGACCATGCGTGGAGAGAAGACAACCGATATTGAGCAATTGGAAGTCGATGAAACCTACGGGCGCAAGCGACCCCAATCGTAATTGCGAATGTCTCCGTCGTACCTCAACCGCAATAGCAAGCGCATTTCCTGTCTCGACGTATCGGTACTTGGGAAGCATCAATCCGAACAGCAGAGGCTATTATAGTGTTTCCCAACAACGGGACCGAAGGGGGTTTCGGTCACTGAACGGTCAAAGGGGGAGCCATGGAAGTCCGGTGTGAAAACTGCAAGACAAAATTCAAGGTTGCTGATAGCAAGCTGCCTGCAGGCCAGCTGCTTTCTCTTAAGTGTCCAAAATGCGAAAGCAAGATAGAAGTTGACACCCGAGCTGGTGCCGGTGCTGCTACAGCGGCTGCAACATTGCAGTCCTTTATGGATGAGACAGCGTCGGACACATATGACGCGGATTTAAGAGCGTTTGATTTTCTGGAAGAAGGGGTTGAGACAGCGTTAATCTGCCAGCAGGACGAGGGGATGAGGGCAAAAATACGGGCTGTGCTTGAAGAGATGGAATATAACATCACCGAAGCAGCATCGACTCGAGATGCCCTGAAGTACATGCGGTTTCACCCTTTCAACCTGGTCATAGTGGATCAAGGTTTTGATGCAGGTGACCCTGACTCAAACTACGTTTTGAGATATGTCGCTCAGTTGCCCACAACCGCCCGCCGGGAGGTCTTTGTTGTCCTTGTGGGAAATGATTTTACCACCGGGGACTACATGATGGCGTTCAACAAGAGTGTAAATCTTGTATTAAACCTGGAGAATATGGACGAGTTTGAAAAGTTCTTGAGGCTGTCGCTATCAGACCATCAGGAGTTTTACCGGGTGTTCAAAGAGTCAGCAAAGAGGGTGGGCAGAGCCTGATGATCAGAGAGGATGAGGTTGGTAATAATGCCTGCCCCCCAAGCATTGGCGTTTCACTATTGCTTCAGCAATACCCATCTTGGCGAATTCTCTTTCGCCAAACTTTCAGCGTGAGATACCGAGGGGGTTCCGCCTCCGGTGCTTAGAAGCCATGTCAAAACCCCACCTAACGCCCCATGGCTGCGTTGAGGAACTCTTCAAAATGCTCACACGCTCCCGTGTATGCCGCGCTTTTTCATGGGTCCTCGCCGTTTCATCAAACGGGATCTGAGGTTTTTGAATAGCTTCTATTCCTGCCAAGAAATGAAGTCGCGAGATGTAACAAAAGAAAGGAGGGCAATAGAAGAGGCTCTCCTAAGCGATAGCCTGGATTTCTCCGGTGCTTATCTGAGGATTTGCGACTTACGCGACCTTGTCCAAACCCATCCTCACATCCTTAGGTCAGAGACTGTCCAGGGCTTGAGGGGTCTTCTTACCAACAGGAGGTTTGCGGATCAGACACAATCCTTTTTTCTTTACAGAGAAGCAGCAGATGCGCTTGCTTCCATAATTGTCCGCAATGCTCCAGGGCCATTGGCGCGTCAGGCGGTTTCGGCCTTGAGGAGTGTTCTTGGCAAAGCTGTGGGGCATGCACAAAGGGCGGCCGCGCATGCACTGGGCTCTCTTCCCCTTGCCATTCAAGGTCCTGAGATGCCTGCAGAGGCATTCGAGGATATCCCACAAGCAAGTTGGCAGGACATAGTAAGAGAATACGGCGTAGTGGACCCTGACTCATCTGTACGCTTTGGAAGAAGCCTGGCCTTTTCTGCCGATGGGCAAGGCGCGCTGCTAGTCTTCAAGCTGGTCCGTGCCGAGCATTCGCTGCAGCATGCACATCAAGAAATAGCCTGGATGGAACACTTCCATTCAGAGGGATATTCATTTCCCGTGAGGTTTGACGTGCCAGTGCCTATCAGGGTGCGGGGAAGCTATGTGTTCAGGTTGAGGAATGTGCGGTTGCCGATACCCAAGACAGCAGATCTTCACCCAGAAGGCTATGCTATTGGCTTTATTGCTGACAAGGACTACTTCAATTACCCGAATGAGCACCAGGCCGAAAAGCGGCTCACCGGAGAGGCTTTCAGAGAGGTTATCTTCAGAAATGCCTGGTTGTTGGGGAGGCTGACCTCGTTAGGAATTGCTCATTCTGCTCCTATTCCGTTGTTTCATAACCGGGTCCAACGAAACAGAAGAGCAGACCGCGGCCTGTATGAATGGCCCCGCGGAGGAAGGCTGGATAGATGGCTTGAATCCTGCCGTTATCCGAATGTGGGTTTAACGGGTATAAGGGATTTCGAGCATCTTATTTCTCTAAACGGCTCCGGCCCAAAGCTATACCACCTTGTTGGGTCTCAGATACTTAGTCTGCTGTTGCTCACAGGCAGTTACTTCCGTCATAAAGACATAGGACGCATTGGCCTTGACGAGAGGGGCCATCCGATTGATGCACGCGCTCTCTTTGACGAGTTGTTTCTCAGAGAATTGGTGGAGGGGATCTTTCAGCGTTACTACGAAGGGTTTGTGGGAACACAATTCTCGGGGGAGGTCCCACTTGACACCAGTGCGCTTGCATTCCGAATGATTGAAGAGATGGGAGTGGACCGCCATATGGAAGAAGTGCTGAGAGTTGCAGATCAGAAAGAAATGTCAGAAGAAGAATTCAGAAGATTCTTGGCTGCGAGAGGACACCCGGAGAGTGAAGCAGAAGGCTTGAGAAGAGGCATCCAAGATATCACGGTCCACACAGGGCCTCATCTGGGAGGATTCAATGAGAGGATATCACTGCCCGAACTCGTAGAGTCTGTGGGCACGATATCGGCTTTGTGCATAGCTGGCAGCTACTGTGTGGGGTCCGGCTTGCACATTTGACCGATCTGTTACCCATACCCGCCGCTTGTCCCAAGCCACCTCCTGCGTAGGTCGGAAAAAGATCTCTCTTTGATAGCGTGGCGGATCTGACCCATGAGTGATTCAATGAAGCTCAGGTTGTGAATAGTCGCCAGTCGTATGGCGGAAAGCTCCCTGGCCACAAACAGGTGTCTTAGGTAGGCTCTGGAGTAATTGCTGCAGGTATAGCAGGTGCACTTCTCGTCGACCGGACCGGGATCGTCCTTGAATCTCGCATTAGGAATATGTATGCGAAACCTTTCTTCTCCCTCGACGAACAGGGTTCCGGTGCGGGCCATGCGTGTGGGGGCAACGCAGTCGAAAAGATCGACACCTCGCCTGACGATCTCAAAAATGTCGTCTATCTCACCAACGCCCAAGAGGTGTCGCGCCTTGTCTTGGGGCAGAAAGGGGATTGTCCAGTCCAGGACCTGATGCATTTCGTCTTTTGACCTGCCCAACGACCCCCCGACCGCATAGCCATCAAAATTCTGCTCAGCCACGAAGGCAACGCTTTGCTCTCTTAAATCTTGGTATGCCCCGCCTTGAACAATTCCCCAAAGTGCTTGACTTCTGTCAGATGCAGCCCGGAATTGCGACATTGCGCGGACCGCCCAACGATGGGTTCGCTCCATCGCCGTTCTTGTGTATTCGTAATCATGCAAGGGAGAGGTGCACTCGTCCAAGACCAGGATGATGTCTGCACCAAACCGCCTTCCAATATCCACGACACCTTCAGGCGTGAAGCGGTGTTGCGAGCCATCCAGATATGAAACAAATTCCACCCCGTTTGCGTTCACTCGCACCAATGGCTTTGCCGTCTTTGAGGTGAAGTGGCCTCCGCGATCCTTTTCCTCGGGGAAGATGGAGGCAATCTTTCCGACTCCGTGTTCCCTGGCCGCGCCCTGGCTGAAAATCTGAAAGCCGCCAGAGTCGATCATCAGTGGCCCATGCCAACCCATGAATCGGTGCAGTCCGCCCATTTTCTCCACAAGCTCTGCACCCGGCTGGAGGTGGAGATGGTAGGCGTTGGTGATAATAATCTGGCTTCCGATGGCACGAAGATCTTCGGCAGACATCGCCTTTACTGTGGCCTGGGTGCCGACGGCAACGAATGACGGTGTCTCAACAGTACCATGCGGGGTGACCAGTTTGCCGGCCCGCGCCTGTTGATCTTCTGCCAGCAGCTTGAATGAGAACATCAGTAGAAAATTGTCAAGGTCCGATGATACGGCTTTAACCTGAACTCGTCGCGCTGGCCCAAATTCCAGAGGATCCAATCAATCTCAAAAGCTCCCAATCGCCCTCCCATCTGGTTTAGTTCCTGCCGAATCAGCTCCACCGCCCAGATCGTGTTGGCCCGAATCTCCACTTCC
>JASFIH010000036.1:0-7328 GCA_050122775.1 Deltaproteobacteria bacterium | reverse complement strand
CCACCATGACCGCGCCGATCGTATTCGAGGTCTCCGTGTCCTTCATTTCTCTCAATATGAAGCAGTAAAGCGTTACCTTTGGCCCATGAGGTGCAGGGCCGGGCTTCTAACTACAGGGGTGCCCAGATAAAATCAACCTTTAAAAGCGCCTTCCCCAGACACCTCCTCCCCAAAAAATTGAAGACGTCCACAAATTACCCAAAACGTCCTTGAGCCAAAATGGGTAAAAGTACAGGAGACCATGGTGGCTCTTGGGGGATAAAAGATGCTCTTGAAAAAAGGTGGGGTTGTTATGACCGGTCTGCTTCTCGCACGCCCCAGCTTTGGTCGAGGTCAAGGGGGGCTGTCTCAAAATCGCCTCAAAGGGCTCCAAGGGAGGTTTTAAAACCGGTTGTGATCCACATGTTTGGGATGGGCGCAATACCCCACCAATGCTGTTGCGGGAAGGAAAGGGGTTAGCGGGGCTTCACGTTCCTGCGGACCCAATCCACGATCACGTCTAAAGGGGTTCCAGGAAAGAAGACTTCTGCAACACCCAGGGCTTTCAATTTGCCCGCGTCCTTTTCAGGGATGATACCACCTCCGACAACCATGATATCGTCCGCACCCTCAGCTTCCAGCAGGTTCATGAGCCTTTGAAACAGATATAGATGGGCCCCGGCCAGACTGCTCAGACCGATCAAGTCCACGTCTTCCTGGACGGCTGCACTCACAATCTGCTCGGGTGTCTGGTGCAATCCCGTGTAGACAACTTCAAATCCTGCATCGCGAAAAGCTCTGGCAATAATACGCGCCCCCCGGTCGTGGCCATCGAGGCCGGGCTTTGCCACGAGTATTCTTATCTTTCTATTTGCCACCATGTCATCCCTTCCGTGCCGAGGGACTGCATCTTGAAAGCTAAGGCTGATGGCCGAATGCCTATATCAGAAGGTACTTGGATCCCTATACATCCCAAACACATCTCTGAAGACATCACACATCTCTTGCAGCGTCGCATAAGCGGATGCAGCATCAATCAAATACGGCATCACATTCTCGTTGTTTGTGCAGGCCTCCCCCAAGCGCTCCAGGCATTGCCTGACCTTCTTTTCATCCCGGCTGTTCTTGACTTGCTGGGTTCGGGCGATCTGGCGCCGCTCCAATGCCTCATCTACGTGGTAGATGTCGACCGGCAACTCATCTTTAGTTACGTACTTGTTGACTCCGACCATGATCCTTTTCTTTTCATCGAGTTCTCGTTGAAACTTATACGCTGCATCCGCGATCTCCATCTGTGGATAATTCCTCTCGATCGCTTTGAGCATGCCCCCCATGTCGTCGATCTTCGTGATGTAATCCCACGCAGCACCCTCCATCTCGTCGGTCAGGGACTCCACAAGGTAGGACCCACCCAAGGGATCTATGGCATTTGCCACGCCGGTCTCCTCTGCCAAGATCTGCTGGGTACGCAAAGCAATGGTGGCAGCTTCTTCCGTTGGGATTGCCAGGACTTCATCAAAGGAGTTGGTGTGGAGTGACTGGGTACCGCCAAACACGGCAGCCAGGGCTTCCACCGCAGTCCGAACCACATTGTTAAAGGGCTGCTGGGCTGTGAGGCTACACCCCGCCGTTTGGGTATGAAAGCGAAGCCAGCAGGACCGCTCTGACTTTGCCTTGAAACGGTTCTTCATGATGTCCGCCCACATTCTTCGGGCTGCTCGGTATTTAGCGATCTCCTCAAAAAAATCAATGTGTGCATTGAAGAAAAAAGAGAGCCGGGGCGCGAAGACATCCACGTCAAGCCCGCGCTCAAGGGCTGCTTCAACGTAGGCAATGCCGTCAGCCAGCGTGAAGGCGAGCTCCTGCACAGCCGTGGAGCCAGCCTCTCGGATGTGATAGCCGCTGATGCTAATGGTATTCCAGCGGGGCACCTCCTGGGCCCCGAATTCGATGGTGTCCACGATGAGTCGCATAGAAGGTTCGGGCGGACACATAAAGGTCTTCTGGGCAATGAATTCCTTCAACATGTCGTTTTGGATCGTTCCTCCCAGTCTTGCCCTTGGAATACCTCTTTTTTGCGCCATGGCAATGTACATAGCCCAGAGTACGGGAGCGGGTGGATTGATTGTCATGGATGTTGTGAGTTGGTCCACGGGAAGACCGTCGAACAAAATCTCCATGTCTTTCAGGGTATCGATGGCAACGCCGCACGTTCCGCACTCCCCGCGGGCAATAGCGTTCTCTGTGTCAAAGCCCATAAGCGTCGGCATATCAAAGGCAGTGGAAAGCCCGGTTTGACCCTGACCAACCAGGTAGCGAAAGCGTTTGTTTGTCTCTTCGGCGCTTCCGAGGCCCGCAAACATCCGCATGGTCCACAGACGCCCCCTGTACATGGAGGCTTGCACCCCGCGGGTATACGGGTACCTGCCAGGGAACCCCAGGCCCCTTGCATAGTCGAATTCCTTGACATCGGAGGGCGTGTAAAGTCCCTTTATCACTTTGCCCGATACCGTTGTGAACGCCTCTTTTCGTTCCGGGACGGTATTCAATGTCTCTTGGAGGTATTCGCGCCATGCGTTTTCATCCACCTCTATTCTGGCGAGTTCATCTTCTTTGAATATGGTGCCCATAGAAACCCCTCTAAACCATTAAGGGCCGCAAAACTATCGCCAAACCCTGTACCCTTTAGAACTCAATGCCCTCTCGGGCCGCCTCGCCCTTATCGAAGTAGTGTTTGGTTGGCTGCATCGTAGTAACCAGGTGCGCCTTTTCGATGAAGGATGCAGGAGCGCGCCGCCCTGTGAGTACAAGCTCCATATTATCAGGCTTGTTGTCTATGAGTTTTAGCACAGCGGCTTCGTCAATAAGTCCCAAAGAGGCAGCCACATTGACTTCGTCCAGGATAAGAATGTCGCATGCCCTGTCATGTAGTATCTTCTGCGCCTCTTTGAGCGCCGCACCGGCCAGACTGACATCCTCGACACTCGGATTACGAGGATCGACAAAGACGTTTCTTCCCATCGGCTTTATCACGAATTCTGGAGAAAACCGTTGGGCCATGTTCAGCTCTCCTGTTTCTCTGTCTCCCTTCAGAAACTGAATCATGACCACTTTCAGTCCTCGACCCACCGCACGCAAGGCCAGACCGAGGGCTGCGGTGGTTTTGCCTTTGCCATCTCCTGTGTAGACCTGAACAAGGCCTCTACGAAGTCCCATCTACTTTCCTTTCAAGAGATTGCGTGCTATCACCAATCGCATGATTTCGTTGGTCCCTTCGTAGATTTGACAAATCTTAGCATCGCGCATATGGCGCTCCATGGGGAAATCTTTGCAGTAGCCGTATCCGCCCAGGATTTGGACACCTTCCACAGCCGCCCGCATAGTGATATCTGAGGCATACATCTTGGCCATGGCGGATTCTTTCTCAAAGGGCCTGCCATTGTCCTGGAGCCATGCACCCCTCAGCAGCAGAAGTTCGGCAGCATCCAATTCCGTGGCGATGTCCGCCAGCTTCCACTGGATTGCCTGAAACTGACTTATGGGTTTGCCGAATTGTTCCCGTGTCTTGGCGTATTCGAGGGCCTCTTCCAACACAGCGCGTCCGATGCCAACCGCCTGTGCCCCGATCCCCAGACGACCTGCATCCAGGGTGGTTAGCATTTGCTTCAAGCCTGATCCCTGTTCACCCAGAAGATTCTTCTTAGGAATGCGCGCATCTTCAAAGACCAGTTCTGCTGTGCCCGAGGCCTTGATGCCCATCTTGTCTTCCACCCGGCCCACGGAAAAGCCTGGCGTGTTTCTTAGGTCTATAATAAATGAGCTTATGCCTTTGTATCCCTTGTCTTTGTCTGTCACCGCGGCCAGCACACAGTAATCTGCAACATTGCCACTGGTGATAAATTTCTTCTCGCCATTGATAATCCAGTTATCGTCGTCCAGCACTGCGGTGGTCCGCATTTTTGCGGGGTCTGAGCCCGCACCCGCTTCCGTCAGACCATAACACCCAATGGCCTTGCCGCTCGCCACCGGAGTCAGGTACGCGACCTTTTGCTCGTGGGTGCCGAAGGTATTGATTGGAAAACAGTACAGGGAATTGTTGACCGACATGATGACACCGCTTGAAGCACACCCCTTTGAGATCTCGATCATGGCTAGGATGTAAGAGACATAGTCCATGCCAGCACCACCGTATTCTTCTGGGATGGCGATTCCCATGAGGCCCAGCTCTCCCATCTTCTGACATAGATCTGCAGGATGTTCATGTGTCTCGTCAAGACGCGCTGCGATCGGCCTGATCTCATTTTCGGCAAAGCGGCGACACATCTCCTGGATCATCTTCTGCTCTTCTGTCAGTTCAAAATTCATGGGATAGCCATTTCCTTTCTGCCCGTGTCTTGCCTTGAACGGCCGTCATTGGAGTATTATGATTCTGAAGCACGATGGGAGTTGTCTCTTGTCAGCGGTCCGCTGAGAGTCATCGGTAACCAGCGTGGTGTTGTTATGATAGTCTTCCCTTGAACTTTGGTGCGCGTTTTTCCAGAAAGGCAGTGGTTCCTTCCTTTTGATCCGGGCTGGCAAAGCAGATGGAAAACGCGTCGGCTTCAAGGGCACAGCCTGTCTTCAAATCAACATCAAAGCCACGATCGATCACGTGCTTTACAGCCCTGAGTGCCACGCGGCCCCTTTGTGCGATCGTCTCAGCTATCTTCCTTGTCTCTTCCATGAGCGTCTCTGGTGGAAAGAGCCGGGTGACCAGCCCCATGGCATAGGCCTCTTGGGCTGTGATCATCCGACCCGTCATGCAGAGTTCTTTGGCGCATCCCTTTCCCACCAGGCGAACGAGTCGCTGGGTTCCGCCAAAACCGGGTATCAGCCCCAGATTGATCTCTGGCTGCCCAAGGCTTGCTGCCTCTGAAGCACATATGAAATCACAGGCCATGGCAATCTCACAGCCGCCCCCTAAGGCAAAGCCATTGACGCAGGCAATAACGGGAATATCCATGGTCTCCAGGGCAAAGAGGGCTTCTTGTCCGGCCTGGGCAAACACTTTTGCCCCAAGGGGATCGAGGCCCTGGAGTACCCGGATGTCGGCTCCAGCCACAAAGGCCTTGCCTGCACCAGTCAGGACAAGGACCTTGATCTCGGACATCGTCCGGACCTCTTCCAACGCCCCATGAAATTCTTCGATCATACGGGGGTTCAAGGCATTCAAGACTTCGGGCCGATTAAAAGTCAGTGTTGCAACCGCCTCTGACACCTCAAGCCTAATCGTTTCATAAGACATAATGCCTCCGTTAATCCCTCTCTATGATAAGACAGACCGCCTCGCCCCCGCCCAAACACAGTGTGGCAAGGCCGCGCTTTGCTTGTCTGTCTTCCATCAAATGAAGAAGGGTGACCAAGACCCTCGCCCCGCTTGCACCGATGGGATGGCCAAGGGCTACTGCACCGCCTCTCAGATTCACCTTTGCTGGATCAAGCCCAAGCGTCTTGATGATGGCCACCGTTGAAGAGGAGAAGGCCTCGTTAATTTCAAAGATGTCGATATCATCAACGCCAAGCCCTGCTTTGTCCAGCACTTTAGGAATTCCGTGGATTGGAGCTACCAATACATACTTGGGTTCAATGCCGGCAGAACATTGCGCACCAACGCGAGCTATTGGCTTCAGTCCCCTGGCATCAGCTAATTCCGTTGCCATCAGGACCACGGCCGCCGCACCGTCGCTGATCTTCGAAGCATTTCCGGCCGTCACGGTTCCTCCCTCTTTAAAGGCAGGTTGCAGCTTGGCCAGCCCTTCCATGGAGGTTTCACGGACGACCTCATCTTTCTCAAACAAGAGGGGGGGCCCTTTTCGCTGTGGAATCTCCACAGGGAATATTTCTCTGTCAAACTCGTTCCCGGCTTGAGCCTTTAAGGCTTTGTTATAAGAATTAAGGGCAAATTCGTCCTGACTCTCTCTTGTGACCTCATATTTCTCAGCGCACAGCTCAGCGCTCATCCCCATATGAAAGTCGTTAATGTGACACCAGAGCCCATCGTGAATCATGCTGTCAACCAACTTGCCGTTTCCCATCCGGTACCCCGTTCGGGCCTTTTCCAAAAAATAGGGAGCCAGATTCATATTCTCTGTGCCGCCCGCCACGATCACATCTGCGTCTTTGACCGCGATGGCCTGGGCAGCCATCATGACGGCTTTTAACCCCGAGCCGCAGACTTTGTTGACGGTTGTGCCCCCCACATCGTGCGACAACCCTGCCCTTATCAGGGCCTGCCTCCCAGGGTTCTGACCCAATCCGCACGGCAAGACATTGCCCATAATGACCTCGTCCACATCATCAGCGGCAATGCCAGCCCGCTTAATGGCCTCCATAATCGCGTATGCTCCCAGTTGGGTCGCAGGGATGTTCGATAAAGCACCCTGAAAGGCCCCAACGGCTGTCCTGGCAGCGCCAACAATGACAACTTCCCTCATCACTCCCTCCTTGAATTCCGGGCAGAACCCGCGTCATTGTTCAGGTGCTCTCGGTGGAAACATACACAAGAGCAACCCCATCAATGCTTTAGAAGTATAGGGCAAGCAAAGGGCAGGATAAAGAAGGAGGTCTGCGCAGCGCCTACTCCCTATCATCTAAATAGCAGCAGAAGCCGGGTGGTGGCAGGCGTAGGTTTTTAGTGAGTCACACAAATCGCGAGAGACCCTTTCGCGTTGATCACGCCTTGCCTTCTTCTCCTGAGTATTCCGGCCTGAAAAACGGTGTAAAGACGATCTTATCAATGGTCCCCAGCCCAAAACGCTTTCGTTTCTTCTTTTCGACTGCATAAGCATCCAGAAAGAGCTTGGACTTCCTGAAACAAAGATCGAACGGGTCCAGGGCTGTGTGGCTACCAGGTGCAGTATGCTGAAAGTGCACCAGAACACGCCTCCTTTCGTCAACCGCTCGCATGACGTCTTCAAAGATGTCAGGCCGACACCCAAAACCGTCTTTCACGATGACGTCCTGAATGACGGAACTCAGAAGCTGCTTCTGCGACTCCGGCAAGTGGCCAATGATGTTGAAAAGTCCCTTGAGTGCCCGCCGGACGACAGAGAAGTCATTCGTGGCAAACAGGTGACGGGTTGCAAGGACCAGGGCTAGGAGTTCGCTTAGGGGCAGCTTACCGATGGTGACCATAGGATCATTGAGGACCGTAAACCGGCCCTTTCTGCGAGAAAATGCAAAGCCCATTTGGGCAAGCTCATTGCGGTCATAGTAGAATTGTCTGACAGAGATTCCGAGATCTTTCGCGATTCGATCGGGCAGTTTGTCAGGCTGTGCCCTGACCTCAACGATGATCCGCAGAAGACGTG